>NZ_FNPQ01000126.1:0-1013 GCF_900107335.1 Nitrosomonas sp. Nm58
CCAAACCCGTCATGCAGCACAGCAAGATGTGCTGCAGTATATTTCCATGTTCTATAACAGCCATCGACTGCATTCATACTTGGAGTACAAAAGCCCCAATCAATATGAAGTGGAAACAGAAAAATTGAAAGAAGTCGCTTAACTGGGTTGTCCGGTTTTACTTGACCAGGTCACTGTCGTCTGCCTGGACGAGAAAAGCAAACAACTGCTGCGCGACACGCGAACCCCGCTGGCGCTCAAGCCGAGTGTGCCTGCGAAGCACGATTACGAGTATGTTCGCGCTGGAACATGTAACTTGTTCGTGGCAGTCGAACCCAAAGGGGGTACGCGCACGGTCATCGTCACAGCGCAGCGCGCCAAGACTGACTTCATCTCCTTTGTCCGGCACTTGCTTGAGCAGGTGTACGCCAAGGCGCACTGCGTTCACTTGGTCATGGATAACCTCAACACCTACTTTCGTCGTTGTTTCGAGGAAGCGCTTGGTATTGAGGAGGCAGAGGCGCTGCTGTGCCGCGTCGTATTCCACTACACCCCGAAACACGCCAGCTGGCTCAACATGGCGGAGATCGAGATCGGCATCCTTGATAGGCAGTGTCTGGATCGACGCTGGCACGACCGCGACGCGCTCACTGCTGAGGTGGATGCCTGGCAACAGCGGCGTAATACCGAGCGCCGATCGATCGATCGATCGAGTGGACATTCACTCGACAGGGTGCGGATCGAAAAGTGCAGCAGCATTATGTTTCGTAATTAATATGTTTTGATACTAATAGTGCGTTCCGTCAATACAGTTACACATTAAACTACGCCGAGGTTGAACTTATTCCAATGGAGCTTACGCGGATGTGGCGCAGAAAGGCTCTGGCCATCTTCGAGAAGGCGCACTCGATCAGGTTGAGCCAAGAGCCATGCTTGGGGGGTATGGACATACTCGAAGCGTCCTGGCCGAGTTGCAAGATAGGCCATGGTCTCTTTCGAGATGTGTGCCGAATGATTGTCCAGTACCACGCGGA
>NZ_FNPQ01000124.1:0-1072 GCF_900107335.1 Nitrosomonas sp. Nm58
ACTCCATCTTTATCCGGCTCGCTCCAAATAGCAAAGTATGAATGGACCGTGCGCCACTTCGGAAATTCGCTTGGCAACATGCGCCACTGGCAACCGCTCTTGAGTAAATACAACACCGCACAAAATACTTCGTGCAAATCGATTCGACGTGGACTGGTCTTCTTGCGCGCACTTTCCAGCAGTGGGCGGATCTGCTCGAACTGTTCGCGACTGATATCACTTGGATAACTTGTTCTCATCCTGCAAATATCGCACTTTTTCTGTCAAACGAAAAGACTTTGAACAGGTTCTAAGGACAGGTTTGAGCGGTGCACCAAGCTGTTTGGCATCTGGTTTTTCAAGAATCGCATCAAAGACTTCTCCATTGCGATCACGAGCAATCAGCACAGGGATTTGTTCAGCAGAAAGGCCTAGCTTGCTGCCTTCCCGCCCCGGTCACAGGCAGGTCTCAGAAAATTCCGCTGCCCCTTGAATGACTCCAGGAAAAAGGTTTCACCCGCCTCAGCAATACCAGACAACACCGATGCTTTGTCAGTCACGAATCCTTTTAGAAACCGGTGTCTCCAGCAAAATGCCGTAGACGAGTGGATGATGCAGCGCTGAGCCTGATGTATCCCCACGAATTTACCCTCTCTCCAATAGAATCGAAGTAATCTACTAAAAGGGCTTGCGCTTGCTCCAACATTGAGGCGGATAATTCAAAAACGACATAGCGGCAAGCTATTCTGGCGAGAAAAATAACTGAATAGGGTGAACGACCTTGGCCGCTGTTGACCTTAATGTGTCGCTCGATATCAGTACCTTTTAAACATATCCCCGTAAGCCAAAGCGCAAAAATGATGAGCGCGGCAATTAATAACAGGTTGGCTCGGCGTTCGGCTTCAATCCGACTTTCGCTGGTAAAATCCAAACCATAATGCGTACTTTGGGTGTCTCGCAAGCCTTCCTCAATTTGCATACGGCTTCGATAATAATCCACGACCCGCACTGCAGAAAACGCTTTTAGCGAGGGCGATACAACCAGAAGCCAAGGCTCTTTTTCGCGTTTGGCATGTTTACGACTGGCACTGGA
>NZ_FNPQ01000120.1:0-1226 GCF_900107335.1 Nitrosomonas sp. Nm58
GCCTGAATGTATAACCCAGAAAATCAAAGCTCTGATTCGGATATTGCTCGTCTCGGTTTGAGTCCTTGCAGTACACAATCTTAGTTTTCTCCTGGCAGAGCTCAAGACCGCACCGGGTAAACCTTTGCCTGATTTGCCGCTCTATCATTTCCAGCTGGGTTTCACTTCGACAGTGCACCACAATGTCATCGGCATAGCGTTCAAGATGGATACACGGAAAATGCGTTTGCATCCATTTATCAAAGACCAGATGCAAAAAGATATTTGCCAGCAACGGACTGATAACGCCACCCTGCGGCGTGCCTTTCTCGCGACAGATCCGCTCTCCATTGGTCAGTATCACATCAGCCTTCAACCAGCGTTCGATGTACAGCAACATCCATTTGCAGTCAGTGTACTTGGCCACTGCTTTCATAACTAAGCCATGATCCAAGGCGTCGAAGAATCCCTTGATGTCCATATCCAGCACCCAATCATCCCGCCAGCAGCGTTGCCGTGTTTGCGCGATGGCATCGAGCGCCGACTTTCCAGGCCGATAGCCATAGGAATCATCATGAAAGTGTGGTTCCACAAGGGGTTCCAGTCGATTCTTGATGACCATTTGTGCAATGCGATCCGAGATAGTCGGTATACCCAATGGCCTCAGCGTACCATTCGACTTCGGTATTTCGACGCGGCGTATCAGTGGCGGAAAGTAGCTGCCTGACGACAACCGATTCCATATCTTGTACAGATTGTTCTTTAAATCAGCATCAAAATCCTCTAACGTTTGCCCATCAATACCGGCTGCCCCCTTATTGGCTTTCACCGCCAAATAGGCATCCCATACGGCATGCTTGGATAGTTCAAATGACTTTGCCAAGGTTTATTGCTCCTCCCGTTAGTGGTTGGCAATAGCACTTGGCTGAATAACGCAACCCCTTCGCTCCACCGCCATTACAGCGTTTTCATCACTACTACGAGCTGCTCCGCCCCTCTGGCTGACATCGGTACTTGCAAAGCTACTGACAATAGTCATTTTGCTTCCCTTGGCATTCAGCCAGCAGGTTCCCACGTTCCACACAAGAGCCTGGATTAAGTTCATGCAGCCTCTACGCCGAACGCCACCCAGCCCATAAACAGGTACTGTCTGGGTCTGTCCCGGATCAACAACGCTATCCGGTTTTGACGTTGGTTGGTTTGCTTTTCGACATGTCATCGACTGTTCACTTGCGTTCATCTGCTTA
>NZ_FNPQ01000119.1:0-1047 GCF_900107335.1 Nitrosomonas sp. Nm58
GCCGGGCTGGTAGCTTACGCATTCCGGGAGAAAAACCCTCACTTAATATCAGACCCTCCCAAGCTCTTCCAGTTGTGCTGATGTGATCCTTATGTCGAACTCACGTTAATATAACCAAAATGTTATAATTTCCATTATTTTTTACCTACCTAATAAGCAGGGTGGAATTATTTGATGAATACGCGTGTTTTTATATTGTTTGCTTTGTTAATGCTTTCTGGATGTGGTGATGGAACATCATCAGGAAAATCCGAGACAGAAGGATCTTGGAAGAAGTTACCGGATGAGATCACTCCGATCAATGAATTGCCATCCATATTCCAAGAAGGATTAACGCCGGAACAAAAGGCTGATCTGCTGAAAAAGATCATGCCGACAGGAGACGATAATTTAACGCCTGAAGAACGATTTCTGAAGTTACGCCAGGATGCAGACGCCGGTGATGCTGAAGCACAGAACGCTCTGGGCGCTTTGTTCTATTCTGGAGAGGCCATATCCAAGGATGCGACGGGGAAAGTTATGGACTATGATCTCGAGGCAGCTGCAGGCTGGTTTTATCGTGCTGCTGAACAAGGACACCCGGGTGCCCAATTTAATCTAGGTCTGCTGTATGCAGAAGGTCAAGGGGTTCCTCAAGATGCGGCCAAAGCAGTGGAGTGGTTTACCAAGGCGGCTGAGCAAGGTAATGTGGATGCCCAGAATAACCTGGGTGTGATGCATCTTGTTGGCGAGGGCGTGCCAAAAGATGTGAATAAAGCAGTGGAATGGTTCGAAAAAGCTGCAGCACAAGGGAATGAAGATGCTAAAGAAAATCTTAAGGCGATACGGGCCGCAGGAAATTAGTCTAATTTGTCGTTTTTTATTGGCTTCAGTCTATTCTCAGAGATTCTCAACTACAAAGCATTACAAGGAAGCATGGGCGGCATTAAATAGCTCTATCTAACGTGAGTTCGACATAAGGATCACATCAGCACAACTGGAAGAACTTGGGAGGGTCTGATATTAAGTGAGGGTTTTTCTCCCGGAATGCGTAAGCTACCAGCCCGG
>NZ_FNPQ01000115.1:0-1347 GCF_900107335.1 Nitrosomonas sp. Nm58
CAGGCCGTTGAAAAACCTACTAACTGCGTTAGAATTTTAAGAAACGACACTATATTTTAACTTATGCGCGGCCTTGAACCTTCTCAACAGCAGCTTTTCAGCTATATCAACCTGGAAGAACGAATTCCTGCCCATCATTCATTAAGGCCACTGAAGGTGTTAGTAGATAGCATACTGAAGGGGATGGATCAGCAATTTGATGCTGTTTACTCGCAAGAAGGTCGCCCCTCGATCCCGCCGGAACGGTTGTTGAGAGCCTCACTACTACAGGTGTTGTTTACGATTCGCTCTGAGCGGCAACTGGTTGAGCACATTGAATATAACCTGCTGTACCGGTGGTTTGTTGGGCTGGATATAGACGAGACAGTATGGGATCACAGCACTTTTACGCAGAACCGCGATCGTCTGTTGGACAACGAGATGGCTGGGCATTTTTTCACGGGAGTCAAGGAACTGGCATCGTGGCCGGAGTTGAGCAGTGACGAGCATTTCAGTATTGACGGCACACTGCTGGAGGTTTGGGCATCGCATAAAAGCTTTGTGCGTAAGGAGGGTGGCAGCAATCCGCCGGATGACGGCACGCGCAACCCAAGTCGTGACTTCAAGGGAGAAAAGCGCAGCAATGCCACCCATGAATCCACCACGGATGCTGGTGCACGCCTGGCACGCAAGAGTGACGGCGATGCCAGCCGTCTCTGCTACCTGGGCCATGTACTGATGGAGAATCGTAATGGTCTGGTGGTGGACGTAAGCGTATCAGCGGCGACGGGGACAGCCGAGCGGGAAGAATCGCTCAAGCTGCTGCAAGTCAACGTTCAATCAGGAGCCACAGTAGGAGAAGATCGCGGCTATGATACGGATGCGCACATCAAGGCAGTACAGGAATTGGGCATCATCCCCCACGTGGCTGCCAAGCGCACAGGTAGTGCGGTACCGGGTGATATTTGTCAAAGCGAAGGTTATGCGATCAGCCTGAAGACGCGCAAGCGAATCGAAGAAATATTTGGTTGGATGAAGACGGTAGGTGGGATGCGCAAGCTGAAACTGATCGGGCAAGAAAAAATCAGCGGGCAATTCAGGTTCGTTGCAGCCGTTTATAATTTGGTACGCATCGGGAGTCTGACGGGTTGGTGGTCGGGTTCTCACACCTGAGACAGTACGTCCAGAATCCGCAGAAAGTATGCGGATAAGGGTAAAAAGTCAGGAATTATCGAAAATTTGAACAGAAACTGCCCAAAATATGAGCAACTTTAGAAAAAAATAGCTTCAAAAAACAATCGAAATACTTGCGGTCCTTTAAAAACAGAATCTCAGACTGAAAGTGCCGTATTTTTCAACGGCCTGCTA
>NZ_FNPQ01000113.1:0-1371 GCF_900107335.1 Nitrosomonas sp. Nm58
GATTGAGATTGAGCCCCTCACGGACCTAACGGCATCTACGTGCCAAGGTGGAGATAATAAGATTTTTCCACAAACGGACGGAGGGGCTGAGATGAATGCTACAACATATGGATTAGATATTGCAAAGCGCGTGTTTCAACTGTACTGGGTTGAATACGAGAGCGGTGAGATACACATGGTCAAGTTTGGCAAGCAAGAATTACTGGAATTTTTTGCGCAACGAGAAGCCGGACTGATTGCAATTGAAGCATGCGGAAGCGCGTACTGGTGGCGGCGTAAATTGAAAGCGCTGGGTCATGAAGTCAGATTGATTCACGCCAGGTTTGCCCGGCCCTTTGTGCAAGGCAACAAGACCGATGCAGCGGATGCCAAAGCGATCTGGACGGCGGTCCGGCAACCGGGGATGCGCACAGTTGCCGGTAAAACAGAAGATCAACAAGCGATGCTCGCACTGCACCGGATGCGCCTCTCGCTGATCAAATTTCGCACTATGCAGGTGAATCAACTGCGCGGATTACTCTACGAGTTTGGTGTTACGTTGAAAGGCGGCAGGCAAGCAGGCCTGGGAGAAATACACCAGCGCATGGCTGAACTGGAAGGAATCTTGCCTGGCATGCTGTTTGAGGCGGTAAAGGAACAATTGAAACGGCTCGATGGAATAGAAACAGATGTGCAGGACATTGAACGTAGAATCAAAGATTGGCAGAAACAGCAGGCTGCTTGCAGGAAGATTGCTGAGATTCCAGGTGTGGGAATGCTGACGGCAACCGCCCTGGTCGCCACGATGGGCGAAGCAAATTACTTCAAGTCTGGACGAGAATTTGCTGCCTTTGTAGGGCTTGTTCCAAGGCAGAGCGGCACGGGCGGCAAGATCAAGCTGTTAGGTATCAGCAAACGGGGCGACACGTATTTACGCACCTTACTAATACATGGCGCCAGAGCAGTCATGTTCAACGCCAAAGATAAAGGCGCGTGGAGCGAATCGCTCCTCCAGCGACGACCGGCGAATGTGGCCATTGTTGCGATGGCTAACAAGATGGCACGAACGGCGTGGGCAATTTTGGCACACGATCGAGAGTACCAAAAGGGTTATGTGAGCCGAGTGCCCACATAACATAGAATAACCACCGAAAAGGAGTGGAATGCTGATAGGTTGCGCAGGTAGATAACCCGTGTGATGGCGAAACAGGTCGGACCGCAAGAACGTAAACCTGCATGATTCTCAGCGCATCGAGCGCGATAAGGAGATGAGAGCGTTCTTGGCGAATTCCATCAGGGCCCGCAGATAGAAATCCAGTCTGCAGCAAGGCCGGATATAAGACTGCAGCCGATTTCCTTTTTACCAAAACACGAAATATCTCTTGCCAAACC
>NZ_FNPQ01000111.1:0-1482 GCF_900107335.1 Nitrosomonas sp. Nm58
TTTGCTACATGATCAGGCGTAATGCCATATTTGGATAAATCTTGAAGATACGCGGTATTAAACTGCATCGAGCCAACATCGTGAGTACCATTACTGTTACGCACCCACTGACCCGGTTTTCCCCCCTCTTTTTCGGCTATCGCCAGCAGGATATTGGCGGGTATTTCATACTTGATAGCGGCTGTAATTGAGCACGCTACTCTTTCTTCCATATCTGGTGGCAAATCCATCATTGAGCGAATCGCTTAAGTGCCCTATCCATTATTTACCCCCTCCCTGCGAAATATTGTTCATACCCGCTGATTCTTGGGCCTGGCCCTTTTCAATTGCGCTACGTAAAGCATCCGACCCCGCACTTCTTGCTGTTATCAGTCGACCAGCTGCCAGTGTTCCACCATAAGATGCAACGGCTGCAGCGGTACTAGTCGCTGCCATAAAACCACCTGGACTATAGTTGCCAATTCCGGCAGCAGAGCCTATGCTACTGCCAGTTACAATGCCAGCGAGCAACAGTGGCAACCTGGAAATCAATACAAAAAATGCAATCGTAAAAATCAGCATAACTGCCAATTCTTCATAATTCAGAACATTTTTGCCCATTTTGGCGTAAAAGCTGGATAACAGATCACTGCCAATGCCAACGATCAGGAGCATCACAAATAACTGTATTCCAATACCCAAAACCGTTTTAAAGTAGTTTATGGCGATGTCGGATGTCCAGCGCGCGCCCCCAAAACCTAAAAAGAAAATACCTGCATACATTAATACCCATCCTGATATCAGCAAGAGCAGCATGTTGACTGCAATTACTGTCAGAATAATTAAAATTATTAAAGAAATGATAAAGCCCATCAAACTATCCATAGGCTGCATGAATGTAAGACTATTCGTTGCCTGGTTCCAGATTAAAATACCTGTATTAACAATACTAGTATGACTGGCACCACTCGGCAAACCAGCAGCAGTGCCGCCTAATTGCTGCATAGAATCTATAATAGTGCCTGCAATATTGTGACCTGATACGGCATTGGTCAGCAGCCAGAAGTAAAAACCTGTGAAGATAATGAAACGGGTGAACTCAGCAAAGAAATCTCCGATATCGGCTTTGCGCAACAGCATCATGCCAAATGTCCACACCATTGAAATCAATACCAGCGACCAGAACAATCGCTCAGCGGCAGAGTGAATAACAGTATGCCAACTCTTAACCTTTGTCCAAAACTTTTGGACAACCTGATCCAACACGCTCTGATTGGTTGCTGGATCAATGTAGGCCAGCTCAGCAGATGCCTTTGTAGAAAGAAACATCAGAAGCAAGGTACTTAATAAAACACATAATAATTTGTACATACGTTTGATCTCCTGACTCTTCTCACGATTTTAAGCGAACAACTATTTTGCTTTTTCTAATTCAATTGGGTTACCCGTTTCATCTACTGGCCCGTTAATAGTCCATCTAATTCCAGGTGGCATTTCACTTAA
>NZ_FNPQ01000110.1:0-1631 GCF_900107335.1 Nitrosomonas sp. Nm58
TCTTCGCCGTCGCGGTATTCCACTTTACCGCACATCTCGCCGCATCGTGTTTCTTTCAAACGCATTGCGGCCGAAGGCCGATTACTACGCTCATTATTCTCTCCCCCCCTACCCGTCATGCAAGTGTGAAGTCCGCAAGTTTGTATTTTTTACGATAAAAATCAAAGGATTACGCGCGGACTAATCAAGCGGTTGATTTTCAGCATTGGTTAGGCAAAGGAAACAACTCATATTCTGTGAATGGAGAATGCTTGAAATTGTCAAACTCGCCTCTATCTTCTGGGTTTAGTTAATAAATTTTTACAAAAGAGAAATCAATGATTTATAACAACCAAACGCAACTGAGGTTATACTTACAAATTGAACTATAAATAAGGCGCCTGAGTCAATATTGACTGCTAAAATAAAAACAGCAGTAATTTATATTTATATTTGGAGATCATTAAAATGAATCGAAGCTATTCAACAGTTGCTCATAGCGCGTCATCTGCTTTTGCGACTAACAAGGTATTGCGTAACACTTACATACTTTTATCGTTGACACTATTGTTCAGCGGTCTAACCGCTGGGCTTTCAATGTTCTTAAATATGCCACCGATGACATATTTGATTTCTGTGATAAGTGGTATGCTGATTGCGATGTTTGTATTACCCCGTTTTGCCAACTCTACAGCTGGGATCGGAATTGTTTTTCTGATTACTGGTTTATTGGGATTTGGGCTGGGACCAATGTTGACAATGTATGCTTCTCTGCCTAATGGTGGAAATATCATTACATTGTCACTAGCTGGCACAGGTGCGATATTCATGGGATTATCCGCCTATGCCCTTGCCACACGAAAAGATTTTAGTTTTCTGGGTGGATTCTTGATGGTAGGCTTTTTGCTGGTACTACTTGCTGCACTGGCAAATATTTTCTTACAAATACCTGCAATGTCATTAGCGATATCAGCTGTAGTTATCCTGATCATGAGTGGTTTCATTTTATACGACACGAGTCGTATTATTCATGGTGGCGAAACTAATTATGTGTTAGCAACGATTGGGCTATATATGACAATTTTCAATATCTTTATCAGCTTGTTGCAAATTTTAGGGATTATGGGTAATGATGATTAATTGTCGGCTACTTTAAATAGCAGCTATTCAAAGCCCCGGTCAAACCGGGGTTTTGTTTTTTAGAGCGGAATAAATGGAAGGGGAAGAAGTCTGGATATGGATTGGATGCAAATTGCTTCTGCATTAGCGTTAGTAATGTTCTTAATAATTTTATTTCCTGCAGCACTGGAAATGATGAAGAACAGCCCAAAAGCTACATCTTCGGATTGGAAGGCCATTGTCGTTCCCATGATAATAATTGTTTTGTTTATTATGCTGCTAATTAAGTTAGTTTAAGCTAAGTTTTTATTGGTACAAGCATCTGACAATTAGGAAGAAGTTATGATGACCCTGATCCGCCGATCAGCACTATTAAATTAAGTAAAATATATTTAATAGTCAAAAAATTCTACGGCCGTGGTGGTGACAATCAATTCTAAATGAGCGTAGTAATCGGCCTTCGGCCGCAATGCGTTTGAAAGAAACACGATGCGGCGAGATGTGCGGTAAAGTGGAATACCGCGACGGCGAAG
>NZ_FNPQ01000109.1:0-1636 GCF_900107335.1 Nitrosomonas sp. Nm58
CTCTCAAGAAACACAATATATCCACATGATTAGTTGAATGATTTTTTAAGTTGATTGAGGAGCGGGAACGAGTTGCATACCAAGTTTTTCAGCGCGCCTGGCGAGGTGATGCATAACACGCTGGCGATAGCGCTCCTCGTAGTAATCCTGTCCTTGGTCTGTGTATTCCTCACCCTTGGTTAACATGGTGTAGATAAGACGAGCCAGTTTGTGGGCGACGGCAGTAATCGCCTTGGCTCGATCAAGACGAGCGGCAAGCCGTCTGAAGTAGGCTCCAAGCGCGGACTGGCTTTTGTGAAGTGCGGCGGCCGCTAACCGCAAAGACTGAGCAGCGCGATTGGTTGTGCGTTTGGATGCGCCCGAGAGTACTTTACCTCCGGAAATCTTTGTGCCAGGACACAGTCCCAGCCAGGAGGCAAAATGCTTCGCGCTTTTGAAGCGGGTCATGTCGGGACCGACTTCGGCAATCACCTTGAGCGCGGTCGTCGGGTTGATACCGTTGATCCGAGTCAGGTCGACGCCGCACAGTCGAAAGAGGTAAGTTCGCACATCGAATTGCGGTGCATTCTTGGAGTTCGATGCGCGTCGGCCTTTGCCCGGTTCGCTATCATCATCGCCAACGAGCGTTGCCAGCATGCTTTCGAGTTTGGCGTCACATTCAGTCAGTAGGGTTCCATAATTATCATAGAGCACCATCGCCTGCTTGAGTGCGAACAAATGCTCCTCGCGCCAGTTGCCCTGAAGCGACTTGGCGATCTTCTCTTCACTGGCGCGAATGCGGGTATTCTTCATCTTCGCCAGCACATGACCGTCACGTTCGCCCGCAATAATACCACGTACGATTTTTTGCCCCGTTTCGCCAACGATGTCTGAAATTACGTTGGCCAGTTGCACGTTCATCTGGGTTAACGCTTTTTGCATATGCTGAATATGCCGACCTTGAGAGGCCAGCAACATGTCGCGTTGTCGTGATACCGCACGCAGCATGCAAATTTCATCCGTCGGGCGAAAAGCGCCAGACAGCAGGCCATAGCTCATCAACTGTTGCAGCCACTGGCAGTCGAGAACATCTGACTTGCGACCGGAGACGTTCTTTACATGCCGTGCATTGACGAGATTCACGGCAAACCCACGCGCTTCGAGAATCTCGTAGAGCGGTATCCAGTACACGCCCGTCGATTCCATTGCCACCGTATCCACGCCGCAGCACACAAGCCAGTCCGCCAACTCCTCCAGGTCTTCGGTGAAACTTTTAAATTCCCGGACCGGTTCATCGTCACGATCCGGCGACACCGCCACAAAATGGCTTGCCGAGCCGATGTCGATTCCCGCCGCATTCGGGTGCGCCAATTCCAGTACCGTTCTCTTGCGTTGTGCCATGCCTTCCTCCATCATCTCGTTTGGAATGCCACAACGGTTCGGGTACGTCGTTATACTCACTCTCTCAAACGGGATGGCTGCTTTCGCAGCCTCGCCAATGTCGCAGACGTGACCCGTGACCACGCTCATTTACGGGCAGGGACGCTCCAGTGACTGTTCGGTCTTCGCCGTCGCGGTATTCCACTTTACCGCACATCTCGCCGCATCGTGTTTCTTTCAAACGCATTGCGGCCGAAGGCCGATTACTACGCTCATT
>NZ_FNPQ01000108.1:0-1719 GCF_900107335.1 Nitrosomonas sp. Nm58
GTCGCCACGCACCAGAGCAGGACGCTTCTCAGGAGCAAGCCCTTCGATCAGCTGCCGCAGACGGGGTAGGCTATGCTTGGCGGCATGGGATTTACTGCTTTGCACTTCGACATCAAGCACCAGGCGAACATTGCTGATTAAGTAAAGTATGCAGGGTATGGCTTGGTTGCCCTGACTTCCTGGGATTGTAGCCAATCTCAGCACCTATTTGACGGCCATACAACAGCTTGACGCTGCTATCAGCATCGAGAATCCAAGCAGTATTCAAGGCCTCACGAGTACTCTCACTTAGCGCTGTGTCCATCCAGATCGTACTCTTCATCAGCTGGGCCAGGCAGGCCGCGCGTTGCGCTTCATCACAACGTTTGGGCAAATTTGGCACAAGCGCGCTCAGCGCGCGGCGTAAGCTCTCATCGCTCATAATCTTGCCCATGCCGAGTATCTCAGGCGCAACTTCGTCTCCTCGTAGCCCAGCGATGTGTGCATAGCGTCGCTGCCCATCAAGAATGGAGAGCAACCAAGTGCCCAGTCAATCAACCACCGCAGGCGCATTAGGACTCGTGTAAGGGAGCGGGCACCCCTCTACCCGGCGGCTAAATAAACCACTAACTTCCAAAAACTCAGCAAAAAATGCCAACTGACCCAAAGCCGTAGCACTTCCGTTTTCGTCCCAGCGTACGTGAAATCGACCACCAGGAGTCAACAAACACATCTCCTCTGCAGCTGGCGCCATCTCCTGCACGGCGCTGTCTACCACCTTTACTACTTCTTTTTCATCAAAATCCTCTTCACCCATTGGGTGACTCCTTCCTTCAGCCGTAAAACCTTTACAGTACTATGTTTGCAGCTGTTTTTATAGGTTCAACTGAGGAAAATAGGTTCATTGATTATACCTTCAATGTATTTTTATTAAATACCAGATTTTTCCTATCGAAACAATAATCCTAAAACTTGCTATTGCCCACTGTTTTATCTAGTTAATACCTAAATCC
The DNA here is from genome assembly GCF_900107335.1 of Nitrosomonas sp. Nm58. Taxonomy (NCBI): domain Bacteria; kingdom Pseudomonadati; phylum Pseudomonadota; class Betaproteobacteria; order Nitrosomonadales; family Nitrosomonadaceae; genus Nitrosomonas; species Nitrosomonas sp. Nm58. The sequence goes on from NZ_FNPQ01000108.1 coordinate 993, forward strand.
TGCAAGCCCTAAAAAAACCAGACTGTGAGCCCTGCTTTTTTATTCCCGGATTTTATAATTCAAAGCCTGCCGATGCCTTGCGTGTACGTGGAACTGAGGTTTTTTAACCGATACATACCAATGATTGCCAAGAATGATGGGAATTAGGTAGCGATTGGCCAAGCTCAACCCTCCTTCCCAAACGAAGGCTACCGATAGCCGTTAGTTTTGGCGTTTAGTTGTCAGGTCACGAACCCAAGCCAACCGCCACCCAATCATGCCAAACTTGAGGATAAAGATGATTACCCGAGGTTTTAACTGTCAATTGCCGGTTCCCCGTGATCAACTTGCCCGCTACTCGTACCAAATATGTCCGTATTGTTTCTGATTCCCATTGCCGAAGCGTCGGGCTGCCACTCATGATGGCCATCCAGCGTAGGGTATTGTAAGCCAGTACCGCGCTGCGGAATAAAGCCGCGCTAGCCAAGAAGCTGGCCGTTCTTATCTTGCCCATACCCATTTGGCCTTTAGATTCTTCGATCCAGGTTTCGCAAGTCGCACGTTCACCGTATTTTTTATGGGCTTGCCAGGGGCTTAGAAGCTGTCTGGCAAAACGATTTCCATTAGAATCAAGTATTTTTTGATAGTAAGCCAAGAGATGTCATACAAAACGGATATAAATGATGAGGAATGGAACTTGATAAAAAAGAGTTTGATCCTGTCAGCAAACGAGGCAATAGCCATAAAC
>NZ_FNPQ01000107.1:0-1726 GCF_900107335.1 Nitrosomonas sp. Nm58
ACCCATTTGCGCAACGTCTCAGCAGTACAACCTATCTTGGAGGCTATCGATTCCAGTGCCGCCCATTGCGACTCATACTCCCCTTGGTGTTCATACAGCAATCGGACAGCCCGTTCACGAACCTCCGGTGAATATCTTACTGGTTTTTTCATTACTCTATCCTCTCAAGAAATAGAGTCTCCTGTAAACTCGGGGCGATTCAGTCCCCATCGCGTTTGGATATTTCGAGCTGTGAACCGTTCAATACAGTCATCAAATGCCTTTGTAAGCTTCTTTCCGGGTTTCTGCCTGCCAGATATCATGCAAGGCCTCCTTGACCTTGGGTTGCATGACTTTCGGCAGTTTCTCCATGACATTTGCGGTCTTGTGCACCTGGCAGCGCTGCTGATTAGTTTCCGGCCAGAGCTTGGCTACGGCTCTCCAAAATCCCAGAGCGCCATCACCGACAGCCAGCTTAGGTGAGTTCTCGAGTCCTCGCTGCTTCAAATCCGTTAATACTTCCTCCCAGCTCGCCGCCGATTCACGGTAACCGTCAGTAACGCCAATAATTCTTTGCATCCCGTCTCGTCAGAACCGATGATTACCAAAAAACATACCCGGTTATCCATTCGCACGTTACTGTAGACGCCATCGGCCCAGACATAAATATAACGCTTTTTACTCAAGTCACGCTGACTCCAGTTTTAGCAATCCCGTTCCCAATCTTGCTTTAGACGGCTAATCGTGGCCGTTGACAATCTCGGTGCATCCGGTCCCAAAAAATGTTTCAATGTCTCTGAAAAATCTTCCATTGAAATGCCCATCAGGTAAAGCCAAGGCAGAAACTCCTCAATATTCCCGGTACGCTTCAAGTAAGGCGGTACCAGGTTACTGTTAAACTTGATGGCCAATCCGCAGCGATCCCAAGCCTTCTGAACTTTGACTTCAGTATCTCCAAGCCTGTCTGAATCGAGCGCTCAGGCAGATAGCCGTTTCTGACCACTGCCGCTTTACCTTCATCAGTTTTTAAAGATCCATGCCGCTCAATAAAAATGAATACTTCCGCTTCTATGGCCGCGGCCAGCATTTTACGAGCACCTTTCCGGAGTATTTCTTGCAGCGGATCATTCTGGGTCTGGTTTGTTCAGTTTAAAAACATTATTATCTGTCATTGCGGTGTTTTCCTTTCTTGATAGTTGATCTGGGCAGATCTTTATCAACAGATTACATCGATTTCTTCTCTTGTCATGCACCAGAACCAGAAATGAGCATAGCTCCGAGTAATCGGCCTTCGGCCGCAAAGCGTTTGGAAGAAATATGATGAAGTTAGTAAAATGGATAATTTTCATAACTAATATAATCAGTTACTTATAATTTATTCTTGAAAGGGAAGTTGTCAGATGATAAAAAAAGAATATGGGGAGTTGATAACTTTCTAACTCTAAGAAGCTGTCTGGTAAAACATTAGACGCATTCTGCAAGTGCTATTTTCATCATGGCGATTCGAATCATATTTTCGGCAGTGCCGGGCAGGATCTCGAAGTCCTTGGATAAACGGCGAAAATTGCCTAACCAGGAGAACGTGCGTTCGACCACCCACCGCTTCGGCAAAACGGCCCATTTACCTTCGATTTTTTCTGAAATGTGCAAGACCAGGCCTAGTCCATTAGTTGCAAAATCAACCGCTGTGCCTCGATAGCCGGCATCTCCTGAGAACGCTCTGAGTGAAGGGTATTTATCAGCAACA
>NZ_FNPQ01000106.1:0-1728 GCF_900107335.1 Nitrosomonas sp. Nm58
CTAAACCGGACACATTCCTTAAAATAACTGAAAGAAGGAATGTATTTAAATGACCCAAGAAAAACCCAAAGTCTATACAGCTGAATTTAGGGAGTCATCGGTAAAGTTGGCCATTGAATCGGATAAACCTGTGGCCCAAACCGCCAGGGAAATTGATGTGAATGAGAACACCTTGACCTTGCATACCTGGATCAGTAAATACAGTCGACCGGTTGATAACATAAAGGCAGTGCGCACTGACGAACATCTCTATGAAGAGTTAAAGCGGCTAAAAAAAGAGGTTGCCCGACTGACCGAGGAGCGCGACCTATTAAAAAAAGGCTGCCGCGTACTTTGCCAAGGAGAACGGTGAAGTACGCCTGGATCAAACAGCATCGGGGTGAATTCACCGTGTTATCGATGTGCCGGTTTTTACAGGTCTCACAGAGTGCTTACTATGATTGACTGCATCGAATTCCTTCATTCAGGGAACGAGAAGATGAGCAACTCAGCGGTATTGTAAAAAAAGTATTTGAAAAAAGCCGGAATACATACGGCACCCGCCGTCTTAAAATAGCTATGTCTCACCAAGGCCGATCCGTGGGGCGGCGGCGAATAAGCCGGCTAATGAAGGAAGCCGGCCTGACCTGTAAAACCAAACGTCGATTTAAAGCTACCACCAATTCAAAGCATGAATTGCCTATTGCGCCTAATTATTTGGATCGTCAGTTCGCCATTGATCAGATAAATCAGGTATATGTGGGCGACCTCACTTATATTCATACCCTGGAAGGCTGGTTGTATCTGGCGGTCATGATCGACTTGTTTTCCCGGCAGGTCGTAGGCTGGTCAATGGCCGCGCATATGAAAACACAGTTAGTCAACGATACGCTCCAGATGGCTATTTGGAAACGTAAACCCGACAAAGGCCTGTTATGGCATACCGATCGGGGTAGCCAATACGCCTCAGGAAATCACCGGCAATTACTAAAGCAGCATGGCATCCAACAAAGCATGAGCCGGAAGGGAAATTGCTGGGATACTCAGTTTAATATGTCATGGAATGCCTGACTTGATCTGACCCGTGCTGGGATTGGCGAAGTGCCTTTGCGTTGACCTGTCGATCTGGTCCAGGCATTCCCCGAGCGTTGCCGGGCCCAATATTCGCGACCTAATAGGAGCCTTAAATTGCACCGTGAGTGTCCTGTCCGGTAATTGGGGTTGGTAATGCATCAATTTTGATTAAGGAGTATGAATATGGATGGCACACTGGTTCAAAATGAAGTTATTCTTGGCGTTGATACCCATTTAGATACCCATGTTGGCGTGGTCATCAATGATCAAGGTAAAGTGATAGGGATACTTACTTCCATACCGACTAATAGAGCAGGCTATCTGAAATTACTGACGTGGGCACGAACATTGGGAAATGTTCGGCGTGCTGGCGTTGAAGGTACAGGAACATATGGCGCTGGTCTTGCCCGTTTATTGCGCGAACAAGGTATTGAAGTATGGGAAGTCAATCGTCCTGATCGTGCCAAGCGCCGACTCCAAGGAAAATCCGATTCGACTGATGCTGAGAGTGCAGCACGCACAGTACTTTCCGGTAACGCAACGGCAACGCCAAAGTCACAGTCAGGCGTGGCTGAAGCACTGCGTATGTTATCGGTTGTCAGACGTAGTGCAGTCAAGGCAAGAACACAAACCATCAATCAACTCAGATCGTTATTAATCAGTGCACCGGATGAT
>NZ_FNPQ01000123.1:0-1109 GCF_900107335.1 Nitrosomonas sp. Nm58
GCGCTGAAAAACTTGGTATGCAACTCGTTCCCGCTCCTCAATCAACTTAAAAAATCATTCAACTAATCATGTGGATATATTGTGTTTCTTGAGAGGCAAAGAGAGAAAAAGTGAGCAAATTTGTGGGATTTCTTGAAACATTGAAGTCCGCAAGAATCCTCATGAACCCTCACAAACACGCGGGAATAGTCGAAAAAAACCAACCGGATGAAGGGTTGGTTTTTTGTGTTGGTGGTGGGGTGGTACCCCGTACCAAACGAGTATTGAAAGTACGGAATCGAAGCGGTGCGGGTTGCTGCGAACCATTGCGAATTCAATCGAAAAACGCCCGAACCTGCCATTGGGTGTGGGCAATCAAACAGGTATTCACACGGATTGGTCGCCGGAAATGGTCCTCAACCCCGTCTGCTTTCCGGGTCCGGTTCAATTCCCAAATCCGGAATCGAACTCGCGTCCGTCCAGTGGTTCAAAAGGATGGCGCAGTGGACTCTTCACCGTCGGCAGCAGAGTCGGTGAGTCGCCGAATCGTCAGGGCGCAGCGTTGTTCAATCAAGGCAATGAATTGCTCAACTACTGCGTTGCCAGCAAAGCCGCGTCCAGGATCGGATTGGAGCTTGCGTGCGGTTGGCGGCAGTGACTTCGCCAATTCCAGAATGCGCCTTTTGGCCTGTGTTTTAGCAAGCCCAGCGCCCTCTGCAAACTGATCCCAATGCCGTGCCTGGACTTCGCTGAACTTGTACTTGCTGCCGATCTTCATCGCCATCTTGGGCGCCAGTGCTGGATACACCGCTGTCGAGAGCGTGTCGTAGAACGGGGCCAAGGCGGGTGTCTCGCCTGCGTACAGCAGCGAGAAATTCTTGGCATGCGCATCGTGATTGCCGATCAGTGCGTTGAAGATCACGTAGTCAAGCAAGCGCAGCACCTGAGGTGCGCTGGGGCGCGTAACACGGCGTACAAGATCGAAGCATTGCGCCAGATCTGGCCCACCTTCGTTTTGGTATTTCATTTCAGGCGTGGAGTTGCCCCATTTTGACGGACATTTTTTTCACTGAGCCGAGAGAGTTTCGACCTGTGAAAGAGGATTGTAGTTTATTGTGATTTGATTTTCC
>NZ_FNPQ01000105.1:0-2176 GCF_900107335.1 Nitrosomonas sp. Nm58
AACAATGTCTGTAAGCATCGTAATAGGTTGGCGCTGCGTGAAGAAGTGAAATGGGTGATAACAGCCAGGAGCGTATAAACAAACCAGACACCTCGTTCATCGCCTTTGCAACGGTGATTAAATTCCTGCTGGAGGGGAAAGAAGATGTTGCGTAGAATGAACATGCAGCGATGCCTGTTTTGTTATTGGTTTCAATTACTTAACAGATGAAATTATAACAAAACCGTGCGTTGCTGCAATCATATGTTACTGTATTTAAATGATAAATTTCGATTTTTACCCTGCATGCAACAGGGTTAATATCAGCGCTATCTTGTCATTCAAGAAAAAACCCCGTTAATCCAAAAATTCCAGAGAATTGAATCATCGATCCATAAAAAAGCGTGAAACTTCAGATAATAATAAAATTACAACTTAATCATGAATCTGCTGATCATTATCGATGAAGCCTTTCGCGCCCTGCGACTCAATCGCCTACGCACGGGACTGACTATGCTTGGTATGATCATTGGTGTTGCAGCTGTGGTATTAATGCTATCAATCGGTCAAGGCGCTCAAGCCCATATTAGTAACACAATAACTTCTATGGGAAGTCACCTCTTGCTCGTGGTGCCGGGTGCAACCTCCTCAGGGGGACTACGGTTTGGGAGTGGCAGCGTAAAAACATTAACTGCAGGTGATGCGCAAGCCGTTGCAGAATTACCCTCGGTTGAAGCGACTGCACCTGTTGTCTCCGGAATTGCCCAGTTTAGTTATGGCGCTAATAACTGGAGCACAACGATAACAGGTGTCACTCCTGATTATTTTTCTGTCAGTAATTGGGAAATAGAGGATGGTTCGATATTTTCTGAAGCAGACTTACGCTCTGCTACACGCCTTGCTGTCCTGGGAAAGATAACCGCTGAGAATCTATTTGGGAAAGAAGATCCCACTGGAAAAACGCTTCGTATCGCCAATAGACCATTTCTGGTAGTTGGTGTTCTTGCAGTCAAGGGTCAAAGTCTTAGCGGACGCGATCAGGATGACAATGTATTTATCCCCCTCACCACTGCCCAACGTCAAATTCTTGGCAATCAATTTCCTGGATCGATCAACTATATGATGGTTCAAGGAAAATCAGCGGATATGATGGAAGAAGCAGAAATGGAAATTACTCGTCTGCTCCGCCAACGCCACCGTCTTTCTGACAGGATGGAAAATGATTTTACCGTCCGTAACCTGACAGCGCTAGCAGCCGTTGCAAGTACTACAGCCAAAATAATGGCATGGATGCTAGGAGCTATTGCCTCGATCTCATTGCTGGTTGGTGGCATCGGGATCATGAATATCATGTTGGTATCAGTTACAGAACGTACCCGAGAAATTGGGATTCGCATGGCCATAGGCGCCAGTCGGCGTGCAATTCTTACACAATTTTTACTAGAAGCTTTAATGATTTGTATTTTAGGTGGATTAACGGGTGTAGTGCTGGGAATCAGCGGAGCATGGACGATAAGTCAGATTGCAGACATGCCAGTCGTCATTACACTCGGCATGATTGGCTTAGCTTTTACTTTTGTATCTGTCATCGGCATATCTTTCGGCTTCTATCCTGCCAAAAAAGCAGCCTCATTAAAGCCAGTAGAAGCCTTACGCTATGAATAAAATTACCCGATATTGTGTGAAAATTCTTCTGTCCAAGATAGATAACCCAGACAGGCTATATAATGCTGCAGTAGTAATTGTCATATCAACCTATTTTCCTCAGTTGAAGTCTCTTAATCGTTCAAGAATCCTTTAGATTGAGGTAATGGAATGGACGCCCACTACCCTAACCGGCATCAAGATACCAAAGTAGCGGTATTTTAAAACCACGTAAATAGTCGACCCTGCAAAATTCACCCGGCTGCTAATATAGATTTAGCATGCCGAGTATTCACATCAACAGTCAGAAGTTCGCTCCTGATAGAATTGACCAGCTGAAGCAATAAAATGCGTAAAAAAGCCGTCTTCAGCCCCAGGCGAACCATTGCCCGCAGCAACCAGCGTAGGTTGTAACCCGTTGCACACAGTACTGCATGGAGCGCATCGCCCAGTTTTCGCTGTAACCAGCAACGATCCATTCGGTGATCTGATTTGAGATGCCCGATCGCGGGCTCCACGGCTTGGCGCCGCTTAAGCCATCTTCGTTGCTGCT
>NZ_FNPQ01000104.1:0-2284 GCF_900107335.1 Nitrosomonas sp. Nm58
TCGTATGGCCCTGATCCAATACCAGACTGATCGCATCTAATTTGTATTCCTTTGTATATTGCTTCCTCGTTACCATTACTTCCTCCAGTTAAGCTATTTTCTCTTAACTGGAATGTCCGGATTCATTAAACCAGGTCATTTGTTTTTATCCTCTATTTCAGCTATGTTTTAGCTGTGCTTAAGAAAGATCAAGTTGTAGCTGAGAATTATGAGGCGGAGTAGGGTTAACTATTTCGGCACATAATTAAACGATAACGTCGTTACTCTTCAAGAATGGATAATAACCAGGTATCTAGTCAGTAATCGCAGCAGGAGCATCGGGGCAGGTAATTTAAGTAAAGATCCCCTATTTAACGTGGGACTGTTGGAAAATAGCATTTATCCAACAGTTCCAATGAGCAAATTCCATTTCACTTATTGAGTGAATTCAATTCTTCACGCAGCCGTAAAGCCGTTGCAGTACAATGTTTAGGGCTGTGTTTAAAGACTCAGCTGAGGAACAAAGGGTAATCCCCAATACGGGAATCCGTTTGAGAATGCTGGTCTGTCTCCGATAGCATGAGGCGATTGAACAATTCGTTGTGAAGCTCTGGGTGCTCCACGTTTCGGGCCGATCTGCTTTGGACATTGGCCCTTACGAATCAGCTTCATTTTTGGTTTAGTTTTGAGCTTAATGAACTGCTCCTTTTTGCAAAAATATCGAATAATATAATTCAGGTTGTCTCTTTTTTCTTTATCTTCTGCATGAATTTCGCCAATACCTAATCGCCCTATATTTTTGAGCTGTTTTTTATTCTCAGGATCATTACAATTCCAATAATTACCCTGTTCTTTTGTGATCTGACTATGCCAATATTCACCTATTTCTTTGGCTAAATAGCTATCATTTTTTCGCTTTGATCCGTCAAAGAAGAGTATTAAATGGGCGTGTACTCCTTTTTCCACTCCATATTCAATCTTTTCGATGTAACCTACCAGGTGATGAAACTGCCGGTTGTGCCTCATATTAGCATGGAGATGATCAAGGTCCTTTGCGAGATCTTCAACACTCACATTGAGATATTTTTTGTAGGCTAAATCAATCCTTAGCACGAGGAGTCGGGCATTTCTGGCAAACAAGCCATCAACATACTCAATAAGTTCCTGATAATTTTTTTCTATAGCTCTTCTTCTATCAAGAATTTTTTTTCTTGTTTTGGGGTTTCGCAGTCTTTGATGTAATTCTCTTATGAACTTATTGACGAATTCTCTTATTCTTTCATAAGATGGCTCCCCGAATACGTTAAAGTATTTAGCAGGATTCTGACAAAAAAAGTGGAAGGAACTATCGATCAGAAGCGTAGAATGAACTTTGCAGTGAGATATAAAAACTTCTACCGTTTCGCTATAATAATATTTATTAGGCAGTTCTTTGACGATGTAGAAAGAAGACGGAAGTGATTCCAGAATATATCGCCTATGTGATCTATCACGATCGCTTCCCATAATTTGATTGTGCTGAGTCTCAGTTAGTTTTGGCACCAATTCTGGATAACTCTCTTCCGTTACTCGTTCCAACAAAGATTCTAACGAACGCATTTTGCTTGCATTGCTATGGGCTGATTCATTTTGGGATGTTTGACCTGTTTTTCTATCAGCGATGAGCGCATCGAATATGGCGCTTTCACAGATATCCCGATCCTCTTCATTAAGTTTTTTATAGCTAGCCATTGTTATTTCCTTGTGAAAATGAAATTTCAACAGCGTCTAGTAGGGTTCTTTATGAGAGATGAAATATGGAATGCTTACTGCCTTATTCGTTCTCATTCTTGATTCGGACTCATAGTATTGGCTGGATTGCACGATATTCGATAATAACTAAGCTCGATCTATTACCTTGATCCTGCATTCCTCAGTCAATCAATTACTTATGAATAGTAATTATTTATATTTTATATTGTATAAATAACCCGAATGTCCCCCTCTCAAAATATCCCTGAGACGCTAATTAACTGCACAATCTGCCCTCCTAAGATTCAAGAGTGATTTGGACAGATTGTACTGTACAGAGATACGCCGTCAGAATCACAGCCTGGCCATAATTACAGCATCAGTTTTTATCGGTGGGCGGCGAGAAGTTACAGGGCGAGATTTCATCCATTCTTCTAACTCGGATGAATTCCATGCTACAGCACCTTTAGAGTCTGTTCAAAATCTTTGCAGTAACAATGCCAAGAAAGCAAGATGGACGAACTGTAGGCTGGTGTTGAGTTTGCGTTCACAATTTTTCCACAGCCGCCGGCAT
>NZ_FNPQ01000101.1:0-2546 GCF_900107335.1 Nitrosomonas sp. Nm58
GGAATAAAAGTGTACCAGTCCAATGCCTATAAACTGATGTATTTAACATCAAGTGAAAGGCAAAAAGGATGTATTTAGTGGAACTCTATATAAAGATTCGACGTGCGGTGATGGTAGAAGGTAGAAGTGAGCGTGAAGTTGCGCGACACTTTGGCATACACCGCAAGACTGTCAAGAAGATGTGCCAATTCGCGGTGCCGCCTGGTTACCGGCGCAAGAGCGCACCCGTATCTCCTAAGTTAGCTGCCTTCACTGGCATCATAGATGCCATCCTGGATGCGGACAAGCAAGTGCATGTTAAGCAGCGCCATACAGCGAAGCGGATACTGGAGCGGCTACGCGATGAACATGGTTTTACCGGTAGCTATACCATCGTACGCAATTATGTCTATCAAGCTGCTACCCGGCAGAAGGAAATGTTCATACCGCTGGCGCACCTGCCTGGTCATGCCCAGGTTGATTTTGGTGAAGCCGATGGCTATATTGGAGGCAAGCTGGTGCGATTCCATTATTTCTGTCTCGATTTGCCCCATTCAGATGGCTGTTTTGTCAAAGCTTATCCAACTGAAGATACTGAATCATTCCTGGATGGGCATGTCGCTGCCTTTGTGTTTCTGGGTGGAGTACCGCTATCGATCCTGTACGACAACACCAAGATTGCGGTAGCCAAGATACTGGGTGATGGCAAGCGTGAACGTACCAAGGCATTTAGCGAGCTGCAAAGCCACTATCTATTTGAAGATAAGTTCGCACGCCCTGCCAAAGGCAACGATAAGGGGAATGTTGAAGGCATGGTTGGCTACAGCCGCCGGCACTTTATGGTGCCTTTGCCCATTGCCGCTGACTTTGATGCCTTGAATGCAAAACTACTGGATGGCTGCATCAAGCGTCAACAGGCCAGGTTGCGTGGCCAAACTGAAACCATCGCTGAGCGCATGAAGCGTGATACCGCTGCGCTTATGGTATTGCCTGCGACTGCCTTTGATGCCTGCCACAAGCTTTCCACCCGTGTATCTTCACTATCGCTGGTACGTTACCGGACCAATGACTACTCGGTACCTACCGAATACGGTCACCGGGAAGTATTGGTCAAGGGTTATGTGGATCACGTCGACATTTGCTTAGGCGCAGACATCATTGCACGGCACAAGCGCAGTTATGGTCGGGAAGAATTCATTTACAACCCGTTGCACTACCTGGCATTGCTGGAACAGAAACCGCGTGCGCTCGGCCAGGCGGCACCTTTGCAGGATCGGATGCTACCCGAAGTATTTGACCGCTTGCGTCGTATGATGGAAGAGCGCATGGAACGTCGTGGTCGCAAGGAATATATTCAGGTCTTGCGGTTACTGGAGAATTTTAGCCAGGCGCAGGTCGAGCATGCAATCAAGCAAGCACTGCACTTGGGAGCAATCAGTTTTGATGCTATCAAACATTTGATTCTGTGCGCGCTAGAACGACGACCTGCCAAGCTCGACTTAACGCTCTACCCGTATTTACCTCGTGCCAGCGTTAAACCCACTGAACCCAGATCCTACTTAAGCTTGTTGCAAATGACCCAAGCAAACCAGCAGGCTGCAAAGGTGCATTATGACTGATACCTCTATCCCTACTACAGTTGCGCCGCAAGTCTTGCTGATCAATCACTTCAAGACATTGAAATTACCCACCTTTGCACGTGAATATGAAAAGGTAGGCATCGAATGCGCGCGTGAGGGCATTGACTATGCACGCTATCTATTGCGACTGTGCGAGCTTGAATGCATTGATCGTGAGCAGCGTAATACCGAACGGCGCATACGTCAGGCCAAATTCCCGGTCATTAAAAGTTTGGATACGTTCGACTTTGCTGCTATTGCTGGATTGAATAAAACGCTGGTACTTGAGTTGATACGCTGTGAATGGATTGATAAGCGTGAGAATATCATTGCGTTGGGCCCTTCAGGCGTTGGCAAGACTCATATCGCATCAGCGTTAGGGCTGGCTGCTTGTCAGAAAGGCATGAGTGTTTTATTCACCACAGCTTCAGCGCTGGTACATGAATTAATGGAAGCACGTGATGAAAAGCGATTGCGTACCTTACAAAAGCAGCTGGCCAACGTAAAGCTGCTGATCATCGACGAGCTGGGCTATGTACCATTTACAGCGGTGGGTGCAGAACTTTTGTTCGAAGTGTTCAGTCGTCGCTATGAACACGGCGCCACCCTCGTCACATCGAATTTGCCGTTTGATGAGTGGACAAGTGTGCTGGGATCGGAACGATTAACCGGTGCGTTACTGGATCGGTTAACTCACCATGTCCATATTCTCGAAATGAATGGAGAATCTTATCGCCTGGCCACAAGCAGGAAACGGCAAAAACAAACTGCACAAAACAAATCCAAAGAGGAGGATACCAGCCAATATAAATGATGCTGGGGTGAACAACCCCGAGATATAGAAAAATCAGAAGCGCTAAAACCAGAGGTTAAATCCCTCTTTTTTATTAACCTAACTGGTACACTTTTCGCGCGCTATGCTGGTACCTTTTTGCTCCGTCATTGACA
>NZ_FNPQ01000118.1:0-1289 GCF_900107335.1 Nitrosomonas sp. Nm58
CGGCACGTCATCGACCAGCGGCACCGCCTACAATCTGGCTGCCGCTGAAGACTGGGCAGCCGGCGCTGATGCCGCTATTACCGTTGCCGATCTGATGGGTAACGGCATCACCGTCAGCAACGTTGCTGCACCTACCATTACTTCAGCTACCTATGATGCCAGCACCGGTGCTCTAGTGGTAACCGGCAGCGGCTTCCTGAGTCGCTCAGGCGCAACCAATGATATCGATGCTTCTAAATTCACATTTACCGGAGAAGGCGGTGCAACCCATACCCTAACCGACACAGCCAATGTCGAGATCACGTCAGGCACGGCTTTCACAATCGCCTTAGGCGCCACTGACAAAGCAGCCGTTGATGCGCTCCTCAATAGAAACGGCACGAGCTCTTACGATGCGACCACTTACAATCTTGCCGCAGCAGAAGACTGGACTGCCGGCGCTGATGCCACTGTTACCGTTGCCGATATGACAGGTAACAGCATCACCGTCAGCAATGTTGCCACCCCCACTATCACTTCAACCACCTATGACGCCAACACCGGCGTATTGGTCGTAACCGGGGCCAATATTCAGGCAAAAGGTAGCGGGGCTGATATCGATGCTTCCAAATTGACCTTTACTGGCGAGGGAGGCGCAACTTATACCCTGACCGATTCAGCAGATGTTGAACGTGACTCGGCAACGCAATTTACTATCACCTTAAGTGCCACTGACAAGGCAGCCATCAATCAGACCATCAACAAGAACGGCACGTCATCAACCAGCGGCACCTCCTACAATCTGGCCGCCGCAGATGACTGGAATACCAATGTGACAGATGGCGATACCGCTGATGCTACCGGAAACGGCATCACCGTCAGCAACGTCGCTGCACCTACCCTCACTTCAGCCACCTATGATGCCAGTACAGGCGCTTTGGTGGTAACCGGAACCGGCTTCCTGAGCCGATCTGGCGCTGCCAATGATATCGATGCTTCTAAATTCACATTTACCGGAGAAGGCGGTGCAACCCATACCCTAACCGACACAGCCAATGTCGAGATCACATCAGGTACGGCTTTCACAATCACTTTGAGTGCCACTGACAAAGCCGCCATCAATCTGATTCTCAATAAAAATGGCAACTTATCAACCGATATCAGCACTTACATGCTATCTGCAGCAGAAGATTGGGCAGCCGGCGCCGATGCTGCCGTTGATGTCGAAGATACATTTAACAACATCACCGTCAGCAACGTCGCCATCCCCACTATCAACTCAGTCACCTATGATGCCAGTACCGGTGCTT
>NZ_FNPQ01000100.1:0-2601 GCF_900107335.1 Nitrosomonas sp. Nm58
TCAATGTCGTCTTCCCATGATCAACATGACCTATCGTGCCAACGTTTATATGCGGCTTCAATCGCTCAAATTTACTCTTCGCCATGCTATATCCTCATCATCAAAATAACCCAACTTATTTCACCACAGCACTATAACCATGGAGCCCATGGCCAGAATTGAACTGGCGACCTCTCCCTTACCAAGGGAGTGCTCTACCACTGAGCTACATGGGCAAATAACATCCAATAGCCGCACTGCTTCCCTCATACCTGGAGCGGGTGAAGGGAATCGAACCCTCGTCGTAAGCTTGGAAGGCTTCTGCTCTACCATTGAGCTACACCCGCACTCAACTACTCTTTTGACAACAAAATGTGGTGGAGGGGGAAGGATTCGAACCTTCGAAGGCAGAGCCGTCAGATTTACAGTCTGATCCCTTTGGCCGCTCGGGAACCCCTCCAAATTAATCAAATATTATGAATACATTATACTTCTAAGTCAATAAATACAATATTATTTATTATTTCCATATACCGTTTAATTCCCATGAATATTAAACTCAAGCTAAAACTGATTAAGCTAAAATAGAACCTGTTTTTAGATTAACCACCTCTTCCCCAAAGAAAATAAGGCTTTTCTTAGAAGCTGTTTGGAAATTCTGAGTGCTAGTTTGATGGTACGATTTTTGCTGTTAACATGCACTATTTTATGAATTTACAAAAAAGCGGAAAAAGCGTTATCCGAGTAATCTAAGCGCTGGAGCATGGCATTATTTGAAACCCCACTTGCCGGTGTCGGTAGTGGAAAGGCCGGGAGAGTTAAGCCTACGCCGAGTGATAAATGCAATCCTGTATGTTTAAAAACAGGTTGTCAATGGCGGCAATTGCCCCGTGAATTCCCAGCCTGGAGCGTAGTTCACTACTATTTTCACTGCTGGACCCGTAACGGGACATGGGAGCGTCTTCATCATTTGTTACGTTCACGGTTGCGAGCAAGATGTGGCCGCCACAAAAACCCGACGGCAGCTTGTCTGGACAGCCAAAGTGTCAAATGTACTGCGGCCTGGGCAGCGTGGTTTTGATGCTGGCAAGAAGGTTAATGGCCGTAAACGCCACATCCGGGTGGACACACTGGGTTTACTGCTGATGGTTGTAAGTCACTGCTGCCAGCGTGCAGAACCGTGACACTGCTCGCCTGTTGCTGCGTCATCTACCAGGTAGCTGCAAAAAGTTGAGGAAGATTTGGGTGGATGGTGGTTACAATGGCCGCCTCGTGGACTGGGCTGCAGAACAATTTAAATTCTGTTTGGCGGTAGTGTTGCGTCCCAGGGAAGCCAGGAAACTCGTATTGCCACCCCGTCGTTGGGTAGTCGAGCGCACCACCTTAGGCTGGCTCAATCATTCACGCCGATTTAGCAAAAGTTACGAGCGTCTCACGTGCACAGACGAAACCTGGATTTACATCGCCACACCCGCATCATGTTGAGGCGATTAACCTAAAACTGGAGTTTCCAAACAGCCTCTCAGTCAACCGCTCAATCATCCGGGCACTGCCCGCCCCTTCCACGGTAGCATATAACCATAATGCAAACAGAATTTCCGGCGCAATCGGTGTCCTGCCGCTACCTCCTTCCATCGCCTTGATCCCCAGCATAAATTCGGCTCAAGTCGGCCCGCTCTACATACGCCCATCCAATCCTGGCACGGTGCCTTTCCGGTAATAGTGATTCCAGATCGTTCGGCCGCAATTCCACTTGCGACCGATTCGGCATCAGTACTCGCGCCACGCCCACAACTAGCGGTTTAGCCAAAAACCCGGGTTACGGGTCATGTTGAGGCCTTCAGGAAGCAAATCAGGGATGGATGGAGTCGTCATAGCAGGAACAAAAAAGATAAATCGTTCGTTCTGCTTATTTTATCCGCTGCCGGCCAGTTGCAACCAGTGCCCAGGTGGTGTTTTTCACAGCCTCTGAGTAGTTACAAGAATTCTATGAATAACAGCACACCTCACTTCAATTCTTTTGGAGATGAAATGGGCGCCTCCTTCCCCGCGGGGAGCAGGGGTAAGCGGTAAAGAATGAAGCAGTCCCTCGCGGACCTGACGGCATCTACGTGCCAAGGTGGAGATAATAAGATTTTCCCACAAACGGACGGAAGGGCTGAAATGAATTTTACGACCTATGGGTTGGATATTGCAAAGCGCATTTTTCAACTGTACTGGGTGACGCACGAGAGCGGCGAGATTCATCACCGCAAGTTTGGCAAGCAAGAATTGCTGGAATTCTTTGCACAACGTGAAGCTGGACTGATTGCAATGGAGGCATGCGGTAGCGCGCACTGGCGGCGCAAACTAATGGCACTGGGGCATGAAGTCAAATTGATTCACGCCAAGTTTGTCCGGCCCTCTGTGCAAGGCAACAAGACCGATGCGACGGATGCCAAGGCGATCTGGACAGCGGCATGGCAACCGGAGATGCGCACGGTAGCCGGCAAAACAGAAGATCAACAAGCAATACTGGCGTTGCACCGGATGAGATTGTCGCTGATCAAGTTCCGCACCATGCAGGTGAACCAACTGCGTGGCTTGCGCTACGAGTGGGGTGTTACGTTGAAAGGCGGCAGG
>NZ_FNPQ01000099.1:0-2702 GCF_900107335.1 Nitrosomonas sp. Nm58
ACTCTTTTCCTTTTTTATCGTCTTTTTTAGCTACTTTAGCACTAGCCTGGAATTCATCATGAAACTTAAATTTAGGCTCGCCCGCAAAAGTGCCATCCAATTTATAGTGCTCATGCATTGCCTTAACGTCTTTCACCATTTTATCAAAGTCAAAGGTGTATTTCGCATCAACAGCCGGGGTGAATGGCGTATAAGGTGGTTTTGCCCCTTTCCAAGGCGATCCTTCATAGTTCAGGTGACAGGCACTGCAGCTTTCTTCAAAATGAAAGTCCTGGCCTTTGTCTGCCAATACCTTACGCGGTGTGGTCTTGCCCGATTTCTCGAATGCCTGGCCCGCCTTGCGATGGTCCCCGCGGAATTGCCGCCCAGGTCCATGGCAGGATTCGCATCCCACTGCTGCCAATTGTTTGTTCGGCGCGTCAATCGTGTAGCCTCCCGATTTACCAAATCCATCTACATGACAGCCTACGCAGTCCTTGTCCTGGGTATAGTCTTTCGCCGGATCAAGCTTGGCTTTAACTTTGGCTTCTTTTTTTACGTCAGGCTTCAGCGATTCCATCGCCTTGGCATGCGCGGTGTCTTTCCATGATTTGGCCTGGGCTTTATGACAGGCACTGCATTTCTTACGCCCTTCAAAGGGTGCATCTTGAGCGACAGCGTTGCCGGTAAAAAATACAAGCATCGCCGCTACCGCAAGTGCATAAGCTGTGATGTATTTCATGTTCTCTCCTCTTTTTTCTCACTTAGATCTTAAAAATAATAAGTCGGTTCGTAATTGTACGCGATCATCAAATTGTGTAAATGGGTTTAGCTTCTGATGGCGCTGTTTTTGAATGCTTCTCTTTATGGAAGCTTATATACCCAGTATCCCCCTTGTTGATAGACGAGTTGCGCAGCTTTCAGCTCCAGCGGCGGCGCCTTGCCAGTAAAGGGGAACATCCGGGCAAGTAGCGTGTCCGCACTTTGCTCGTCTGTTAAAAAGAATACGCGGATATCCTGGTCAGAGAGTGATTGCAGGGTATAGGTGCTGTAATCATGTTTTTTCATCTCGACTTTCATGTGGTTGATCAGGCCGTGTATATTGCCTGTCATGGCAAAGTTCTTGTACGCTACGCCAAATTTTTCCGGGTACATCAGTCCAAGCTTGTAAAGGTCCGATACATGGATAACGAGATAGGCTTCTTGTGTTGAGCCAATCAGTTCTCGTAATCTGGCAACGCCCGCTTCTGGTGAGCGCAATAGCGCTTCCGCGAAGCGTTGGAATTGGTCACGCTCTTCGTCTGATGGCGAGGTTTGCGGGATTTGGTTTTCATAGGCACGGATGACTTCGCTGGATTCCTGCCAGCGCGCCGGGATGATGAGCGGTTCGTTTAGGTGTCCGTTAAATAGTGTGTTCCGCTTCGATAATAGGCGGATTTGGCGGGAGGTGTCCCACCAGGCCAGAATAAGTGCGTCTGCAGGGGTGTGCTTGTCTATGGCAGCGGCTAATGCACTCAGTTCCGATGGCTTGCGATCCAGTGCGAGTAGCGGTTCTCCTGTGCGATTTTCCCAGTTGAGTAGGACGGGTGATTCGCTGTCACGATGCCCAAAATAGGCTAGCGCAACCGGTTTGTCGCTTTCTGTAACCTGTATTTCATATTTGCTGATTTGTAATCCTGGCCAGGCTTCGAGTTCGAGTTCCGGGAATTGACTCGCTTCTCCTTCTTCTACCAGTTGGTATTGGTAGGGCGCAACTCCCGGTGCCAGCCATAAATAAGCAAACCAGATGAGTAAAATAAAACCTCCCGTTACGAGGAAGATTCCTAGTAACGGGAGGAGCTTGTCTATCCAGCGTACCTCCTGGGTACGCTGGTTCTTACTTGGAGTAATCAAGCTTCGTTTTGCTTACGTTTACGCCAGCCAATCAGCGCTAATGTGCCCGCCAGCAACATTCCGCCTCCTAGTCCTCCCAGTGAGATTTTTTCACTGGTGCTGTTAAGATCTAGCAGACTGGTTTTGGATGCTTCAAGCTTGTTAACACGCGCTTGCAGGGCCGCCATTTCACGCAGCTTGGTGTGCTCGTCTTGAATCTCAACATACGCGCGGTTCATCGGACCCCATCCTTCGGTATAGGTCCAACCACCCGGGTTGACGTGAGCCAGGCCTACGTGCATCTTGGCAAGGTCATTTTCAGCCATTTCGAGTACTTTGAGTTCAATCGATGCCGGGTTGTTGCCTTTCGACCAGAATAGCTGGGTGAATTGGCCAAATCCCGGTTTCTCAGGTGCAGGCGGGGCCGGACGGTTGGTCTTCTGACCTGTCAGCATACCTTCATTGTAAAGCTTTTGAACAACGTCATGAGCTTCCTGGTATTTGGCAAGGCCTGATAAGGTGCCTTTGTCCATGAGTTCCAGGTAGGAGCGGGCAAAACGTTCCGAGTGACATTGCGTGCAGGTAACGACCCAGGAGTCCAGTCGCTTTTCCGACCATTCGCTCGAGATGTTTTCTGCTATGCCCGGTACAAAAGGATAGTTCGCCCAGCGTACTTTCCTCATCAGGTTGTGGGTGTATTCGCCTTCATATTCCATGTGACAGCTGGCACAGGTGGGTGCATTCTGGCCGCCCTTGGCAAAGGCGTCCTTCAGGGGCACATCCCAGTTCCATTTGTCGCCCAGCATGGTGACCATCTTGCCGTGCTTGGACATGGAGTAGGCTTCCCAGTT
>NZ_FNPQ01000098.1:0-2814 GCF_900107335.1 Nitrosomonas sp. Nm58
CTTCGCCGTCGCGGTATTCCACTTTACCGCACATCTCGCCGCATCGTGTTTCTTTCAAACGCATTGCGGCCGAAGGCCGATTACTACGCTCATTTAACATAGCCTAATACAGCTTGTTTTATTTTCCAGCAAGCGCCTGATCAGAATGCCTTAACCAGGACATAAATGGCTGGAAATACGATCAGCGTCAGCACAGTAGCCGAGATCATACCGCCAACGATCGGGACTACAATGCACCATGCTAACCTAGTAATTGCCGTCCCATCATTTTCGTACTTGGACTCACTGGATTTTGTTTAAAGACACTGATACCGAAAGGAAAATTAAAGTCAACAGTAGCCCAGATCGTTCACCTTATTCAGTTATTTTTTTCGCCTGAATTACCTGCCGCTATGTAGCCTTTGGGTTATCAGCTTCGATATTGGAACAAATGCAAGCTTTTTTAGCGAACTACTTCGACTCATTGGAGGAAGGCTAAATTCAGAAGGGTACCTCAGAATCTAACCTCAATTAATCCCATTCAAGCTTATTGAACTGTCGAGAGAAGGCTAATCCCAATTTTGTGTTCCCCGGCGGGTGGTCTATTCAGCATTACCTCCCATTTCGTAATGCCAGAGCTGATCCCATAAAACGCTCCCAATATACTCTTGCAGCGCAGATCATCAGGGTCAGGACGTACCATTGACAAAGGGGGCGGACAAAAGATATGAATTCTGTGTACTGATCGTCCAGCTTGGGGCAGACTATAGCTTTGTTGCCAGACCTTTCCATCACTGGTCGTCAGCTTGAAAACAACCGCATCCGGTGAGGGGTTTGCATAGCTACTGGTGACTTCGAGGTTAAAGCCAAACCCATACACATTCACCGGAGTTTCCGAGGAAATGGAAAGGCTATCTTCGACACCGCCTTCTGAACCAATGTCTGCAATCACTCCATCAGAAGCAAAGTTGAGCTCTAGCCATTCTGCCTGCCCGGTGGCTCCAAACGTGTTGTCCGCTTGTACTAAAGAAGCTCCCATGATGCCAATACTGTCCAGAAAGACAGAATGTTCCCCTTCCTCAAGATTATTGAACGACAATTCCCACGCCTTGATCCGACTGAGGTCAAAGTTGCCCGTTGGCCCCCAGGCAGCCATCGTCCAGCCTTTCCCTTGAGGATCAAGCGGAAACCTGTATGGCAGCACGCCAGCAAACGTATGAGTCATGCCAGTACTATAAACCACATCCAGTCGCCTTCCCTGCTGCCAGACGCTCCCATCCTGCATGGTCAGGCTCATGATCAATGCATTCGGATCGAGATTTAGGCCAGCATTCACTAAAGCTACAATTTGCCCACTACCACTGTCCGTCAAGTCGAAGTGAGTCTGTGCTTCCTTACGTAAGGATACGGTTTCCCACGGGTCACCTTCCGAACGGTAGACCGCCTTCAGAATTCTCAATGGATTATAATAATGGGGATGCGTACGTACATGATATAACCAATCGGTATCGCCATCTGCTGGATTCCAGTCAGCATGGCGGAACAGAACGTTCCCCTCTTCAGAGTAAAAATCTACACCGAATCGCTCTGCAGCGTTTCCTGGTGTGTCGTAGTTTCCCTTCATGTACAGGGTATGAAAGTTAATTTGGTGGTTACTGCCAGGAGGCAGGTCCGCCAGGATAATTTCCCATGAAGCAATCTTGCCAAGGTCGAACACTCCCTGCGGTCCCCATTCAGCACGGGCGAAGGACCCTTCCTGAACGGGAAACGCGCCTGTTTGCCACACATTGTTTGCCAGTACTTTGGGTTGGTCCCAGATGCTGCCGTCCTGCATGGTCAAGCGCAGCACAACACTGGCATAGGGTCTGCTCGTCACATATGCGGGGCGGGCAACAAGCTGTATTTCCTGTGTTCCTCGCAGATCGAACTGTTCTCCGGCATGGCTTTTTATCGAGACGGTCTCCCAAGGATCCCCCCCAACAGAAAAGCTCCCTGCAACGTTTACTCCATAAAAGTCCGTAGGGACGGGATCCGTGCTGTTCAACACGTCAATGGCTCCCCAGTATGTATTCCCATCTGCCGGGTTCCAATCATTTTGCAGAAATAACACTGAATTCGTTGAATCAAAACGCTTGAGAATTTTCAGTGTAGTAGCTTGCGCGGGTAAGGCAAGAACTAAACTTAAGGCTATAATCAGAAGGCGAATCTGCGAAATAACCATATCTTGTTGTTCCAAAAGTTTGAATAGAGGAAAAATGCCAATCTTTTTTGAGAAGCTTGCCAGATTTGTAAGTTATTGAGCCGACCAGATAATGCTTTAACTATTAAATTAAATTTTTAGTAATAAAATAATTGACGCATGAATAATGCTCCGGTTGTTGCTGACCTTAAAAATGCTTGGCTGAAACAAAAACTACTCTTCCTCGAAGAAAATTAAAATAAGCAAAATGCTTAATTTGAAATCCGGATAATGCTTAAATAATAAAATCTAAAAATAGATGGAGTAACCCTGTAAAGTATTTTTTGTAACAACTCACGTTTCTTTTCTAAACGATAACTGGCTGTTCAAAAGAAATTTTATTTATACTCGTCACACTTCAAAATTCGGCAGCTATACCTTGTATATTAAGGCCAACGATAAAATTGTTTTAGACTAGCACTGATTTCTGGGGAAGCCGGTTATACCTTAAGCCTTGAGCTTGTGAGAAGATAGGCTCCCCGCCCTCGTCATCGATATCGTGGAGTATCCAAGGTCTGTAAGCTTTGCTTCTGAACCTGAATTTGCAAGGAAGATAGATGAAGTGCCAGGGTCAGGGAACCAGAAAGCATGATAAC
>NZ_FNPQ01000042.1:0-21810 GCF_900107335.1 Nitrosomonas sp. Nm58
TACGGCGACCCCGAGGGACCTACCCTCATCTCTTGTGTAGCATAGCTGCACGAGGGAATTTCACCCCCTGTGCGCCTTCGTGGCACACTTTCATCAGCGTGAAGCGTGCTGCCTTGTAAAAGATGCCAGGTCAGTCGATCTACCAAAGGCTGCAAGGCCACACCCGTGCGGCCTACCCATTCTGCCAGGGTAGAACGGGATAAAACAACCTCTTCACGTGCAGCGATTTGTTCCAGACGGTAGAGTGGAAGATGATTCAGGTACTTGTGGGTTATCACCCGGGTAAGCAAGCCAGGTGCGGCCATACCACCCTCAATTACAGTGGGTGGTATGGGCTCGGCTGTAACCGTTTCGCAGCTTTTGCATGCGTACTGCGGGCGAATGTGACGATGAACAAAGAATCTGGCAGGTTCTACATCAAGTTGTTCGGTCACGTCTTCACCCATTTTAACCGGATCACGGCCACATTGACTGCACTGACAGGATTGGGGTTCATGGCGATGTTCAATACGGGGTAGATGATCCGGCAGAGGTTGACGGCCTGCGCGCATGCGAGGGGATTTATTCTCGCTTCGTTTGGCTGATGAATCGAGCTGTTCAATTTCCGCTGTCACCGCAGCGGTATCCATTTGCACAGTTTCTTCAAATAAATCCGGCTGCGACTGAAATAACCGCAGGGACTCATTGCGCTTGCCAAAGCGGATACGGCGTAAATGCGCCAGTTCCAGGGTAAGTGCCTGGATCTTGAATTCCTTGGCTTCGACCTCTTTTTGTGCCTGATCAAGGAGTGTCTGGATAATGCCTGCTACCTGCGTTTTGGTGTGCGCATCAAGGTTGAGTTGATCTAGTTGTCGCCACGATTTCATGGCTGTCATTATACCATGCAGTCATCATATAACTAACTGTTAATATTAGGCAATTAGGTATCACTATGGCCGTAAACGGGTGGGTGGCAATGCCGATAAACGCCGCCAATCCACACCTGCGATCAGCCATTCCCATTCTGTCTGTGTCAATACAAAACAGCGCTCACCCGACTTTGGCCAGACAAACCGTCCCTCATGCAAGCGGCGATGACATAACCATACCCCGTCCCATCCCACCGCAGTACCTTAATGCGATTGCCAGCACGATTACTAAACACAAAGGCCGAGCCTGCACACGGTGAATGCGCCAGCGCCTGCTGCACGATCATCGATAGTCCATCAATACCACGGCGCATATCCACCGGCTCAGCCACCAGCCAAATTTGTCCCGGATGAATAATCAATCCAGGCATTTCAGTAATTCCCCCAACCATTGCGGTGAAACATTTGCTGGCAATTGCAGGGTATGTCCACGGCATCCGTGCAGATACAATGATTCCGTGGATGGAGCCGCTGGCTTTATTTCTACTGGTATCAGCGTCGGTACTTCAGCATTCATCGGCCTGTTACGGTAAATTCGCAACCAGCTTCCAAATGTCTTAGCATTCAAACCATGCTGACGGCAATAATCCCTTTGCGATAAGCCGCTAACCTGCCAGGCTTTTATATGGTTTTGCTTGTCTAGCGCTAACGCCATTGTTTACCCCCCGAAAATGTTTGAGGGTAATGAAATCAAATGGGTATTTTTAGATGGTAGCGTTGGACGCTTACGCTCGTATCATCTGGGCATTGCTTACTAAAGGAACCACATTTCATCCCAATCACGTTACGACAGCGTCTGCTGCAGCTCACTGATCCGAGCGATTGAATCAAACTGGATTGGTAATGTTGCAGTAAAAGCGAGTTTAAGAGGATAGACTATCATCGATTGCACAGGCAATCATGACATGATGGCGAGACTGGTCAGACCGTGAGTGGCTAAACCTGTTATGGGCTCAGTGCATAAAGCACGTTATTGTGATTAGGTGCCACTCAGCGAATTCCATCAGGGACAAAGGCAATATGCCTTTATAAAAAGTCCGGATGTATGGCAGCAATCTTTACTTTCTCAAAATCATTAACTGAAAGCTTGGCAAAAAGTGGGCGTCCATGTATGGTTGATACGTTAGGTCATCTGATCCAGCTCGTCGTTCATGCTGCAAACATTCATGACACCAAGGCAGCTCCTTCTGTGCTACGCGCGGCAATGGAAAAATCTCCACGCATTAGCGCCTTCTCTAGTGATGCAGGCTATTATCGGGGCACTACTGTCGATTTTGTCGAGCAGGTGCTTGGCTGGGAAATTTCAGGCGATTATCGAGGGATTATGAGATTCGAACCCGTAGCGCTGAGAACAGGGTGCGTATCGCAATGCTAAGGCTGACGCGGCTAAATGTGTATGATTTTTCAAGACAGCTTCTAAGTTAGGGCATCCCAAAAACAGTAACGGATAAAAGAAATGCACCTGAAGGTGCATTTCTTGAATATTTTAACAATTCACTCTCTCCTTAAGATTGCTGATTTAAAAGGGCAATATTGCATCAAGTGACAACAAGACTTGATCGTTATTACCGCCAAATGGTCTATAGGCTGACCCATGAAGTGGGTCTACTACATCGTAGCGAAAGTTTGGACGAATGTTCAACTGCCGCAGGCTATCGGTAAAATTGAACATGCTTGCCGGCTTCCAATTCAAACCTAGTGTTACCGCATAATAATCAGCAGGTGTGCTCGTAGCAAGTTGGGTTGCGCCGCCCAAGGCGTAGCTCTGGCCGAAGTGATTGGTCGCAGCGGCAACCCTACCTGGTGAGAATACACGGAAACCATCCCTGTCGCGGAACCACTCACCCCGCACACCCACTGACAAGTTAGATGTCACATCATAATATAGGTGCAGATTAATTCCATACCACTCGGCATTTTTGTTTACATTAGTATAGTGGAGGTTATTGAGCAGAACGTTATCAGCAAAACCATGATCATGTTGCAAAATAAAATGGGTTCTTTCGGTAATCATATGTTTCAGCACGATACTGAACATTCCCCAGAAGCTACTGTTCCGGGTGGAAGTTGTACTCCCAGTACCGCTAATATCAAGAGAGGTATTACCATCATCGCTCGTCCAACTTACACCACCTATCCCGCCCCAGTTGGCCAATTGTTTATCAAAATTACCATCCCAGCCACCTGTAGCACTCCCCGTAAGCGCTCCAGCCTTCACAGACCAATTATCGGTAATGGCATATTCACTCAATATCCCGGTATGCGTAAAAGGTTCACCATATTGCATGGTGTAAGCGTGGGTATAGAAGAAGTTATTAGGCGCCGGAACCGATTCATAACCAATCGGTGTATAAAAGTGACCAACTTTTACGTTCAGACCTTTGCTGTCTGTAATTGGTGCATATACTTCTACAAAGGCTTGTGGAAAGGCGATACCATAGGTACGACTAGAGTTACAACAAATATCAAGATCCCAGTTGCCTCTGTCACTTAAAGCTCTCCCATTATTTACATCAAATGCGGGGTTCCCAAAAGCTTGCGCGAAAATAGCATCTGTACCGAACAGAAAATCAGCCCGGAAACCTATATCCCATGAACTCCCTTCTGACACTACAGGCCGTTCAATGAACAAATTAAGCTGGTTTAACTGGAACCGGTTAGCTTGATCTGCAAAGGTAATAGGACCGTTAAATCCATCGGTCTGATACGGATTAAAAGTTGCTCCGCCATGAATCCAGCCGCCAACTTTAAGACCATATTGATCAAGAAAATTCATGACGGTATTTGCTTGAACAGCCATTGAATTCATACCAAATAATAACAATCCCCCAACCGCAGTAAGGATTATCTGATTCTTGTATTTAGAATTAATCCTCATTCTTCTCCTCTTTCCCTGGATTTATTAGTTAGAAACACAAAAAATAAAAAGTTAATAACCTTATTTTGCGCAAGGATTTGACTTTACACATAACACAAGGTCGGGTCAATGTAGAATCTCTCTGACATAAAGCAGCTTGAACTACCGAGGCCCGGAATCAGTAGGATAGACAGCGTAACAGTCAATATAAAGACAAGATTGGAACTTTAATTCTTATGTGAATTGAGAAATTTTAGGGTAAGACAGCAGGAAAAGAAGCGCAAAGAAAGAGAAATTGCTCAAAGATGCAATCTTAAAATGCAGAAGTACTTGGCATGATCGATTTTTAAGGAGTAAGTGGGTGAGAAATGCCTTATTTATGAAAAATTATCACTATGTATGATATCTAAACTTTTCTCCGATTGTTACCGGAAAAAAGTTTAGGACTTTGATGCTGGATACATCACCCCTGACCCTGACTAAGAATATGCTTTAGCAGCCCCTCATTAGCATCTTCCACTAAATCAAGTACCATTTCAAATCCATGACTTCCACCATAATAAGGATCCGCTATTTCCTGATAACTGTCCCATTGACTGCTGTATCGCATTAGTAAATCAAGCTTGTGGCTATATTGTTGCGGGCAGCGATCGTGAAGTACAGCAAGATTGTTTTTATCCATTGCCAGGATGTAGTGAAACTCTTCAAAATCATTCGGTTCTACGGTGCGAGCACGCAACTCCCGCATGTTATACCCTCTTGTCAGTGCCACTTTTTGTGCACGCTTATCAGGGGGCTCATCGATATGGTAAGCGTGCGTGCCAGCCGAATCGACGTAAATCTGCTTCTCCAAACCGGCAGCTCTGACTTGATGCTTAAATACCGCATCTGCAGTAGGTGATCTGCAAATATTACCCATACAGACAAAGAGAACTTTAATTTTTTCGTTTTGATTCATTTTTTCTGCTACTTGTTGTTTTAATAATATAAAATCTTTTCTTATTATACTCATCACACATGAAATTTCTGCACTCAGGCGCTACCGATAATTTGGAAATTATCAATTAACAAATACGCGCAATTCTAGTTTGTAATGATCTGATGCTATCCGATGCTGTAAAAAAGCTTCTATTGGTCTGCGTAGGATGTAAACTATAACGGGGATGTAGTTGCGAAACTGTTTCATCTTCACGAATTGCTGCCAGTGCTACTTTTGCCTTGAATTCACTGAAATATTGTTTGCGTTTCTTGCCCATGCTCATCGCTCTCCCCTATGAGTATCACCAAAGTTTGACGGCCTGTCCAGTTTTGGGGTATCACTCCACAATCTGCCGTATGTTTTCCCAATTTCTTCTAGACACAACATGATGAATTACTGGTAATCCAAGTTATTGCTACAGAATGCCATGATATCCGCCAAGATTGACATGTAATAACGATTGACAAGAAACTTAGGTTTATAGCTTCTTAGCTCATTCTTCCAATGGGAAAACAGAAAGTAGAGTAACCACCATGTGATTGGATACTTATTTTTTTGACTAAGATTCCCATAATAAGCTTTTAAAAAAATATCAAAAATATCCGCTATACCTATATCGCGAGTAAGTACCTTTATTTGATGTCGTTTAAGTAACAGGTCAACAACAAACTGAGCGATGTCCATAGCACTGGGATTATTGAATCGAGGACTAAAATCAATTCCATACACTCGTCCATCTGATGTAATGATTAAATTTGATGCCTTAAAATCACCATGAAGTGGCACATGTCTCTCTGTAAGTTTATTGATTTTATTTAAAGTAGATTGCATAAACCCTAATGCTAAAACTACAGTTGGGGCGCTATTGATTAGAAAACCGAGGTCTAATTCCAATTGCCGCAGCATTGTTAAGTAATCGCTTCCCTGACTACACAAATGCGCAATAGGCGCCTCATGCAGGCCTCGCAGCCAAGTCGCCGAGGCACTTAGACAATCCTCAAAAGATTGCCTGTTTTCTGAGTGAAGTAGTCGCTCATCTATAGACTCTCCTTCAACAAATTCTCTAGAGAATGAATAGTCTTCAGCAGAATAATTATAAGCGCGGGGTAGCAAAAAAGGGTACCCAACTCTAATACCCCCATCTAACTTTCTGAGCATTTGATACTCAGATAAAACAGCATTAGACTCAGTCTTAAGTGAACGATTTTTTTTGAGAAACTGTTTAGCATTACACTTTAGACAAATTACATTAGCTATAAATGAATTGCTACGCTTACTGCAGGATAGAATTCGCCATCCTAGACAACTGCCGCACGCGTAGCAAGGGAGGTTCCAGAAAGAATAATTTTTACAGCTC
Source organism: Nitrosomonas sp. Nm58 (assembly GCF_900107335.1). Lineage (NCBI taxonomy): Bacteria > Pseudomonadati > Pseudomonadota > Betaproteobacteria > Nitrosomonadales > Nitrosomonadaceae > Nitrosomonas > Nitrosomonas sp. Nm58. Next base: position 6,102 of record NZ_FNPQ01000042.1, read on the forward strand.
CAACGTAATAACGTTGTTCTCATTTAATCGATTCTCTCAGCAATAAATATAGACTGCTTCACATTAAAAGATTGAGACGCTTGCGCGCTCTATTAGTAATGGGAAATAAACAGACTCGGGGTGACCAAATATTATCTTCTTATCCAGCGCCTAAGATACTGACAGGGTGAATCCAGCAAATGATTAATCACGATTCTTTTTCGTACAACTGACGCGATCTCACGTAAAAATGCTATCAGTTCCCTAGGAGAAAATGCATTAAAACACGCGTACAAATAACAGCTTCAAATTGTTGATCATTCCCGGTTAATTCGAATACATCCATAACTTCAGTATTACCGCGGCCACCATAACCGAAGAGCCGCTCTTTTGCTACCTCAAGCATCTCTGCAGAAATATCTGCCCCATGAATTCTTAATCCTGATTCTAAAAGTTCTTTAGCTAAACGAGCGGTGCCACAGAGAAAATCCAAAACGACCGCATCACGCAGCAAATCCCGTAAACAATCCGATTAATTCTTACATCTAAGGTTCTGTACTTTGTGCGCTTCTGGCTGCATCCCTCTCATTCATTCTTCATACCTTCTCTAAAAAGAATAGAAAAGTTAGCATTTTAAAAAATATTAGTTATACAACCTTAAAAACCAACGCGTCAGAGAATGCTTTTTCTAGATGAAACGTATTACGCAGAAAAGATTCAAACATAAGCAGTGTCCACAACGGCGCACTGTAATCCCTCCTTCCCGATTGATGCTGATCAAGCATTTCCTCAATAAAATTCATATTAAAGATACCTGTTTCTGCCAAAGTTTTACTGAGCAAGGATTTGCGCACCCTCTCGCGTAGCTCGCCCCTGAACCATTTCGCCAGCGGCACTGCAAATCCCATTTTATTACGATAAAGCACGTCATCAGGAAGATAATCTTCCAAGGCCTTCTTAAGGATGTATTTTCCTTCATGATTATGTAACTTCAAGGAGGCTGGAATCCCCGAAATCCATTCAACCAGTTTGTGATCTAATAATGGCACGCGCACCTCTAAAGAATGCGCCATGCTAGCACGATCAACTTTAGTCAGAATGTCACCAACGAGATAGGTTTTCATATCCAGGTACTGGATGAGTGATAGCGGATCCTGCGTCGGGCTTTTATCCGCATAACCACGTAATATTTCAACAGCCTGATAGTCTTGCAGACTATTCTTAAAAGATGGACTGAACAAACGCTGACGCATTTTATCGTCCATAATGGATACACTATGAAAATAGCCTTCTATTGAATCACGCGCCAAGGTTTCAAAAGTAGCCTTGGCACGCAAAAATCTTGGTGCCCAATCTGCCTTGGGATAAAGGTACCCTAACAAGCCAAACAAAGGTTTACGCAACCCAATAGGTAATCTGGATCTCAATTGTTCTTCGTACATATGCCAACGATAACGGCGATATCCAGCGAAATTTTCATCCCCTCCATCACCAGATAACGCAACAGTTACTCGCTTTCTGGCAAGCGCACAAACTCGGTAAGTTGGCATAGCCGAACTATCGGCAAAAGGCTCATCATATAATGACGCCAATTTGTCAATAAGATCAAAGTCATCCTGTTCTACTTGATCAACATAATGGCAAGTATGATAGCGCTCAGCCACTTTCTGGGCATAGTCTGATTCATCGAAGGCTGGATCAGAAAAAGAAATCGAGCAGGTATTAACGGGATCCTTCATTAACCCTCCCATCATGGCGACGACAGCGCTGGAATCCACTCCTCCCGAAAGAAAAGCCCCCAAGGGTACTTCGCTCATGAGATGACTACCGACAGCTTCGCGCAGTCGGATAATCAGCTCATCCTGAATTTCTCGTTCTTCCATCGCGCCATGTAACTGAAATGGAATATCCCAATATTGGCGAGGTTGCAACGACTGCTGGCCACTTTGTAGCGTCAAGATATGACCCGGTAGAAGCTTATGCGCATGCCTAAAAATGGTTTTGGGTTCAGGGATATATCCATAGGCAAAGTAATCTTCAATTGCCCGTGCATCCATTTCTCTTACGAAGTCAGGATGAGCAAGTAGCGCTTTAAGCTCGGATGCGAAAATGAATAATCCGTTGGCTAGTAATGCATAATAGAGCGGTTTGATGCCCAGCCTATCACGGGCCACAAAAAGCGTATCTCGATTACGATCCCACAAACCAAAAGCAAACATACCACGAAATCGATTGACACATTGCTCGCCCCATTCTTCCCAGCCATGCACAATTACCTCAGTATCACAATGTGTGCGAAAATGATGGCCTAGTTCGGCAAGCTCTTTAGCCAGCTCTTGATAATTGTATATTTCACCATTAAAAACCACGACAACACTACCATCTTCGTTAAAAAGAGGTTGCTGCCCACTGGAAACATCCATTATGGATAAGCGACGATGACCCAGACCAATACCCGGCTCGGTATATAATTCTCCCTCATCTGGTCCACGATGAACCTGGGTCTGATTCATGCCATTAAGCAGTTGCCGGCTGATTTCATTTTTACTGTGCGTATCAAATATGCCCACGATTCCGCACATGATCATTTCCCCTTCATATTTATTCTCTCTTTACCGACCCTTCTACCAGCCAGCAAATCTTTGTTTCATAATCCAAGAACTCTATCATAGACCTTAAGATAACTGTTGGTCATCGCATCCATACTAAAACCACACTCAATCAGCTGACGTGCAGCATATCCATGTCTTGTAAGCAGATCCTGGTTTCTATAATATTCAAATATCGCCTCAGCCAGTATTTCAGGATTTCCTGGCGGTATGAGCTTTCCAGTTTGATCCTCTTTTACCAGCTCGATATTTCCCCCAACTTTGGTTGCTACTACCGGCAGACTGCTAGACATTGCCTCGAGAATAGTATTGGAAATTCCTTCACCCAACGATGGCAGCACAAATAGATCCATAACGCGCATTAATTCAGGGATATCGGTACGCTCGCCAGGAAGCCAGGCTAAATCCTCAGCCTTTGCGCTACGTAGCATTGTAATGCATTTTTCTCGCGCTTCTCCCTCCCCCACAATGAGAAGTCGCAACCGCTTACTTGCTTCTGGAATCCTGTTCAACATTAGCAAGAAGGCCTGAACCAAATTAGGATAGTCCTTTACCTCGGCCATTCTCCCAACACTCCCAATGACAAAAGAATTCTTATTGATAAAGCCATGAGGAGTAGCTATAGGAGGGAGATCGAAGCTTGGGCAGAAGCGTAAGCTATCCACACCGTTATAAATTTGATCAATGTCGCTTGGATTTACTTTTACCGTATTAATTAACCATTTTTCCAGATCTTTACTGACAGCAATAAAATGATGGATAAAAGGACAAATTGCTTTTCTCAATAAATTATATTTACGACTCTTACCCTCAAGATCAAAGATATCCCGGCCATGCTCTCCGTGCACACGGGCTTTTACTCCTGCCAAAGCAGCAAGGATCTGCCCTTCCATTGTGGCAAGATTACGAGTATGCACAATATCCGGCTTAAGTTGCTTGAATAACTTAAAAAGATTGGAGTAAACCTTAAAATCACTCCCCTCACGCTTATTCAGCGCAATAATTACCACATCTCTTCTTTTGATTCGCCGATGAAAATCAGAATATCCTTTGAGGCATATAATGGCATGTCGGTAGCGCTCTGGAGGGATAGTATTAATCAGATTCACCAAACCATTTTCTAACCCGCCGACACCGAGATGATGAATAACATGTGCAATAAGAGGCGGATTACTGGTATTCATAAGAATCTAACTAGGCATAAAAACATGGGTATAGTTAGCAATTACTCGTTATTAATGAAATATTACGGTAGTAATACTGACCATTATATTCACTCCTCATTGGAAAGCTGTGCAGTTTGAAGTCCCCTAACTATTACTGGCAGCATGTCATCAAGAAAATCTTGGAGCACTACCGCTGCCCCCTCTAGATGATCATTGTAAGAAGTCGTAACAATGACTTCAGCCCCATCATCGCCATTTCCCAGGAATTTATTCATGGCAAGAATAGCTTTCGCAAAGTAGGGATTGGCTGTTTGCTTATTACCCAACCAGTACCATCTCCATACCAATAAATTTGTAGTATACGACTGCAATTGACTCTGATTGATCGTTAACGCATTGGAGTCAAGCGATATATGACGTTTAGTATTGCCAATATTACGCCAGCCTGAATATTTATCAGAGACAAGTACGTTCCCATAATTAATTAGCTCTGCCCCCTGATTCTGTTTACGGTAATAGGTAATATGGACGCTTACTGATTGATCTGCATGCTTAAAATGATAAAGAAATTTACGAGGCTCACCAATATAGCTAGGAGTCCAATCAAAAGACAGATCTTGATTAACCTCCCATTTTCCCAATGGATCTATAATCCCAACCTCAGGAATCAAGTTGTTCTCAGTAGTAGTAGTATTCAGATAACTCGCATAAGCTGGCCAAATTAGTATAGTGACCCCCACCAGGCTTGCTGCAAACCACATGCTGTTAAGTGAAATATTATCAGCTTGAGGATTAGCAACTTGATTCTCATTTTTAGTCCTATTCTCCAGTTCGTCTTCCCGCCAAAACGAGCCAATCCAGAATAACAGCATCATGACTAAACCAAAGAATACCCAGCCATAGACCAAATGATCAACACCAACAGCCAATTGCATATTACTGAGATGCCCTGTCATCACAATCAAATACGCCCGCATTCCATTGGCAACAATCGGCACAACAATAGAAAGTACGATAAAAAGTATGCGTTTTATTAAACTCCGATAAGTAAGATAAGCATAGAGCGTGCCCAGTGTTACCGATGCAATCAAATAACGCAAACCGCTACAAGCCTCTACTACAGACCAATTACCACTAGAAAGACTAAAAAAACTCCCTTCACGATAAACAGGAATTCCTGTCATCTGCAATGCAGTGACTGTAAAATCTGCTGTAAAATCGATTAATGGCGGAATGAGCGCTTCACCAAATGGAACAGCGAAAAAAAGATAAGCGAGCGGAAAAGCGATAGCCCAAGCTAATCGATGCCCCATAATGGTGCATACTGCGACAGGAATCATCGCTATCAAAGCATACTGTTCAACTACTAGCACACTCGCCAGCGTGGCCAATAGCCAACCAAATCCGAGTATTCCCAGTACGAATAACCATCCAAAACTTGGTTGATATTTCAATAGACTAAGATTATCACGCTGCTTCCAGATCATATAAACGCTAAAAGGAAGAATCAAGAAGCCATGCGCATAAGTATCCGATCTGATCCAGGTTGAAATGATCGACCACGTCACCTCGTGATACACACTCAGTATCAGAATAATCACGAGAGATGTAACAAAAGCAGAGAGCTTCTGTTTTTTTACTAAAGTGCTCACTGCAATTTCTGATGGAAGTTGCACGCTCATAGCATTCTGAATATTATTAATATCGATATTAACAAGAAATTAACGAACTAATATCTCATCCCTTAAGTCGTTTCTTCTATTCCCAGTAAACAAAGCATCTATTCTGGCTAGGCTCTCTGCCCAATTATAATCTTTCAATACCCTTGACCTTGCAGCTCCACCAGTATCTTTACTCACGTTATTTTGGAATAGCAGAATAATCTGATCAATAAATTGACCTGCATCACTAGCGACGAATAACTCTATCTCAGGAACAGCATAGATACCTTCCATTGCTTGAGGAGAAACAATGACAATTTTCTCCATTGCCATTGCTTCCAGCACTTTATTCTGGATGCCCCGCGCTACACGTAAAGGCGCTACCGCCATCGACGCATAAGCCATATAAGGTCGAATATCCTCTACAGCACCCGTTACAGTAATGCCAGGCAAGCTAGCCAACGCCATAACCTCTCGGGATGGTCTGGCACCCACAACATAAAATTCCACTTGAGGCAACTGCGCGCGAACTGCAGGAAAAACAGCATGTGCAAACCAGCTTACAGCGTCAACATTTGGCCAATAATCCATGGCGCCAGTAAATACAAGCACTCTCGCTCCTTCTGAGTATGGATTGTCATAACGAAGATAAGGTGAAAAAAAGTCAGTATCTACTCCATTATTAAAGAAGACTGTTTTATCAGTGACTTCCGGCACAAGTTGCTTGAATAAATCCGCCTCTTTCTCAGAAACAAAAGTGACATAACCACAATCTTTGGCAACCTGCTTCTCGTAAGCAAGTAATAATTTAGCTTCTCGTCGGTAGATCCAGTTCTGGGGCCAAGATTTGGCTGATGCATACTGACGCCATTTATCTGAATCAACATCAACGAAATCAACGATGTGATCACAATCTTTAGCGTGGCCAATGTATTGCGCCATTGCTGAAGAAAAAATTAAGATATGATCAATGGATTTTTTACTAAGCCGCTCATTTACCCAAGCCTGGAGACGCTGATTATAATAATAAGATAAGGTAAGGGGTGTATTTGAAAACAAGGTGAAGAGGCTGCGTATACGAGCAGTAAACGGGTCAAGTTTAATAAAGCAGGTATCTTCACAGAAAGATTTGACCTGATCGACATATTGCCAGTCCTGCTCATCATCTATAAATGTTCCTAAGTAAACTCGGTAACGTTCACTGAGATGCCGCAACAGATGATAGGAACGTATTTTATCCCCCTTGTTTGGTGGATAAGGAATTCGGTGTGTTAGATAAAGCAATGTTTGCATTGATCTAGCCCAGGTTCCTCACGATATGCGGCCCAATCAGATTCGCTAATGATAAAGGAAGCTTTTGCCAAGCTTTGATGAAAAGGTGATATTTGGGATTTAATGGATTATGGTCAGGCAGAGCTTTTGCCTGATGAAGCTGGTATTCGTAATAAAGTGATTGTGGCTCAAACCCCCAATTTTTCTTAAAGCTGAAAGAACCTGTGCCACGCTTACTGCGTCCGAAATCGAAAATCTTATAACCATGTTCACAAGCACGTCGCATTAACTCCCAATACATAAAGTCATTTGCTGCCAAATCTCGTGCTCCATCAGTTCCTCCTCCGTAATAGGGCAAAACCTCATCACGAAAATAAAAGCTCATGACGGCGCTCACTACTTTATTCTCATGGGTGATCATCATTAATTCACAATCTTCAGCAAAAATTGCTTTGAGTAAGCGAAAATAATTCTTTGAGAATACTGGCGTTCCCAACCGATGTACACTCACAGAATAAGCATGAAAAAATTGTTCGATATCCCCATCGATGCAACTTTGTAATCCATTTTTAGCACCCTTTCGTACCATTGCGCGCTGCTTACGAGGAATAGCCAGCATGTTTTTTTCCACATCAGGATCAATTTCCTTACGGAAAGTTACGTAAAGATCTTTGGCTGGCCAATCTGTGTGAAATGGCTTGAGATTTCTATACTCGAGATAATCTACCTTTAATCGGGCAGCTAGCCTTTGAGCAGTCTGATCAAGCACCAATCTCGCTGCTTCAGACCTGGCTGCTATTCCACCATAAACACAAAATGGTAATGAACTAAGCGAATGCCCAAAAAGATAGCTATTAATTTCTACCAAAGGTAGTACGCCATCTATTTCTCCGTTGATTTCCGCATAGAGGAACCACGTCTTATGCCCAAAAGCTTTTTCAATAACCTGCTGCCAGCCCGCTCGATGAAAGAAAGTTGCCTCTGAACAGGTTATTACGAATGTATCCCATGCTGTTACAACATCTGCCTGTAATAAATATACACAGGGAATATCAGCAAATAATGGGGCTTTAACCTGTTGAGGAAATACAACATCCGCTGTACTCATTCTGCCTCATCCAGAAAAATTTGGTCCATACGTCCCCAGTTAAAATCATTGATTTGCAATTTAATCCGCTTTTCCATACAATCAAGATTCAGATAATGACGAAAACGGGTTTTGGCACTAATACCCTTCTGACGGGGTTGCTCAGGATCCATCTCCCATGGATGAAAATAAAAGATCGCAGGGCGATGATCATGATTGTTCACTTTATGAATAAACCAGCGTGAAACAGAATAAGGCCATAATCGGAAATACCCCCCCCCCCCCGCAGGAAAGTTACGTCCGAACAGACTAACAGTCGTCACTGGTAACTCCAGTAATTTCTTGGTTGGACTAGGATAAAAGGCAAAACGGGGTGCATCTGGCATACCATAATGATCATGATACACGGGATAGATACTGGAGCTATATCGATAGCCCGCTTCTTCAAGTAAATCAAATGCCCAGAGATTTTGGCTATTTATTGAGAAACTAGGTGCGCGATAGCCCCATACTGGGTTACCTCCAATATCCTCGAGCAATTTTTTACTATGAATAATATCCTTACGAAATTGAGCAAACCCTAGTTCTGAAACCCGATGATGCTCACAACCATGGCTAGCAAGCTCATGGCCATTTTCAGTGATGCGCCTAACCATGCTCACATAGCGCTTGGCAATCCAACCCAAAGTAAAGAAAGTAGCTTTTATTTGTTTCTCATCCAATAGCATGAGAATACAGTCAATATTCCTCTCTACCCTGCACGGCAAATTTTCCCAGGCTTCTCTCGGTATATGAGAAGCAAATGCAGAAACATGGAAATAATCTTCCACATCGATTGTCATGGCATTACGTATCATTCCAATTTGCCACCTTATGAGACCCAAAACCAAGAAAAACCAAATTAGTAAAAATAATAATAGCTTACTGAAATAGATTTAGCGTTATTTGCTGATATCTTTATCCTTTGTCATGCAGTAGCGGGTTTAAACTCATCTGATTCATCATCAGAGAGAATTGACAGATCAAACTCTTGCTGAATGTCACGAATAACTTCATTTACTTCTACACTACTCAAGGTATGTAATTCTTCTAAGCAACCCATTATCAATAAACGATCACAAAGTGTATTGATTCTACGGGGAATACCCTTTGTGAAGTTGTAAATTGCGTTAAAAGCATCATCGCGTAGAAAAGGATCGCCAGACCAACCCGCTGTAGTCAAACGATGTTCAATATAAGATTTGGTTTCATCAGTATCCAAAGGACCGAGATGATAGGTCGCGATAACTCTTTGGCGTAATTGCTGCATACTGTTACCAAGCAGAATCTTTCTAAATTCAGGTTGCCCAAGTAAAAATGTTTGCAACAAGAGCTTATCGTCTGTCTGAAAGTTTGAGAGCATTCTCAGTTCCTCGAGTGCGCTAGGAGAAAGATTTTGTGCTTCATCTACAAGCAGCAATACTCGTTTTCCCTCTCTATCAGACTGCCGAAAAAATTGCTCAAGTTCAAGCAGAAGAGTCGCTTTAGTAGAATTCAAGTGCGCCAATCCAAAAGCAGCCGCCACCATTCTTAAGATATCTTCCGAGTCCAGATGTGTATTCACTAATTGCACAGCAATAAATTTTTCCCGCTCTAGCTTCTGGAAAAGATGGCGCATCAAAGTTGTTTTACCCGCACCTATCTCGCCTGTAACAATAATAAAGCCATCTTCTTGCGATAACCCATATTCAAGATAGGCCATTGCCCGTTTATGCCCTTTACTGCTGAAAAAGAAATTTGGATCGGGCTTCAGTTGAAATGGTTTGATCTTAAGACCGTAATAAGATAAATACATATAATTTAGATTTGCTTTATGCTATTGATTAGAAATTCATATTCAATGAAGCTGTAACATTATTTGAATTAAAATCGCTATTGCTCTGATTAGAGTTACGCCAATTATGAAAATAGCTAATCATTCCGTTCATATTAGGAGTAATACGCTTATTCAGGCTAAACATGATGAGTTGATTATCATCTATTCGATCAGATACAAGAAAATCAATTCTAGTAAAGCTATAGTTAATATTGGCACTGGTTTGAGGAGTTAACCTATGGTTCCAGGAGATATTACCGCCTGTTTGGTCTGTATCTCTCGTTAATAGCGCATTTCCTAATCCGATTAATGATACATCCTCTAGAGCTGCTGTGTATGCCCGCCGCTGCAAATTAAATCCTCTCAACAGAAGAGTATTTTTATTGCCCTTGATAGCTAAGAATGCTTGCAGACGTCTCTGTAGAAATAGGCGATTGGTAAGAAAATTATTCGGATCAGAAAAAGTAAAAGGAACACCTTGATTAAGCAAAGCCTCACTATTCTGCGTACTCGAAAGAAGCTGATCCAGTGCGCTTGCTGTAGTAATCGCCGACCCAAACAAAGATTGTTGACCAAAAGTAGTAATGTCTTGGTTATAACTCAGGTTCCAGGTAGTTAATCGCGTTCGATGATTCACTGTAGCCAAATAGGTATCACCAAAGAATCTTTGCCCTCCTGAAAGATTAATCTCTGTTCTTTCAGTAGGCGCCCATGCAAAACCAACTGTCCAGGTTGGACCTGATGATTTTCCCCGGACAGAAATAAAACTATTTCGTTCGTAACCACCTGTTGCAATAAGATCAAATTGTGGTGTAACAACATACCTGAGAAGTGCTATAGATCGCTCTAAATCAATTGTTCGAAGCTGATCTCGACGTATTTCTGTATGATTATAGTTAAGCCCCCATTTTAATACCCTAAAATCAGCTCCACTAGCTAAGCGAGCAATCCCGGAATCTGACGAACTACTAAAAGAACCTTGCCCACTTGTATTGACTTCACCATGCACATAACGCAATTCCGCTGATGCGAAATCCTTAAACCGGTGTTTAAAATAAGGACTAACACTATAAGAATTAACATTTCTTCTATTAACCGGATTGGCGTTATCAACTGATTGTGGTCCAAATAAAAAAGCATTTTGTTGAGTCATCCTAGCGAATCCATCAACAAAAAAGCGATCCTCAATCAACTCAGCAGTCGCATTAGCATTGAGTTGATGTCTTATCCTGGAAAACTCACCATGCTCTGCGTAGATGAGGTTATTCATCATGTAGTTAATATTGGTATTAAAGCGACGCCCCTCACCAGTCAATAGAATACCCGGATTAATTTGGGTAATGAAATCACCACCACCACCTCCTCCCCCCCCTAAGCCTAATCTCAAATTATCAGTGTAGGTCTCCCTCAAATTTAATCGTGGTTTGACCTCCCAGTCAGCTGCAACTGCATGAGAAACCAATAGACTCGCTATAATTAAGTAGATGATCCAGTAAAAAATTCTACAAAAATAGCTATTACTACTGAATAACATCATGAATAATAATAACCATAATAGCCAGTACCAGCCCCGGAAAATGCTCTAGCTTTGTTATAGATTAGATTAACGACATCGCATGATTCGATCTGTCGTAAAGCTTCTTTAACCGTTTGCTGCGTTGTTCTCTCAGCTTCTACCACTAGTACAATTTGACCCATCTGACTCGCGAGAACCCGTGCCTCACTAGTCAATAACAACGGTGGAGAGTCAAAGATAACAATACGGTCTCGATATCGTTGCGCGAGTTCTGTCAAGATGTCTCTCATATTTTGGCTAGCCAATAATTCAGTCGCATGAGGATGTCGTGTTCCTGCAGAAATAATTGTTAGCTTTTCAATGCTCGTTTTTATTAAAATATCTGATACGTCAAGATAATCATCAAGAATAATATCCAGCAATCCTTTTTTATCCGGACTAAAATCCAGTATTCTGGGAACAGAAGGACGTGCCACATCAGCATCTACCAATAAAACTCTGTGATCCCTTTCCATTGCAATGCTCATTGCTAAATTAATGGAGCAAAAACTTTTTCCTTCTCCAGCAAGAGAACTGGTAACCATGATCAGGTTGCCATTTTTTATTCCGGTATTTTGATTGAAAGCATTTATTAATAATGGTCGCTTGATAAGACGAAACTGCTCAGCGATCTGAGTTTTCCCATGCTGAGGTGTTACAATTCCTAACTGATGTAGTCTATCAAGATTAATAGATATTTGTTTTTGAGCGGCCGACACAGCATGAAAATTAACTGACTCATTCTCATTTCCAGGCATACTTTCATCAGCCTTAGCCGAGCTGTTGACCTGATCGAGATGAGTACTTGCTGATGTTTGCGGCGCACGCTCTGTTACGGTCTTCTTTCCAAGCCTATCTGCAGCTCTTTCAATGATGCTCATATTTCCCTCCGTTTACCTCTGTTCTAAGCATAATTCTGTCTCAAAATATATGCTTCACAAGTCCTGATACTACTATTCAAAATTAAAAGAGTTACATGCGTGAAAAGAATGAAAATTTCACATACACCATCAATGCCGTGTATAACGCCATCAACAACAATAAGAAAAAGCCAAAAGCGTAGAGGCGATTTCTGCGCTTTAATTTTTCCTGATCTGTCCAGATCATAGGAACAGTTCCTAGTATTGCCAGACCAGTAACCTGTCGCAAATCAGTTTGACTATGAAAAGTAGGGCGAATTTGGCTTACTACAAAAGAAATTCCTATACCAGCAAGTAATGATCCAATAAAAACAAAGGAAAATAGTTTTCTGCGATCAGGACCTGAGGGTGTTTCAGGAACAGTAGGTGGATCAATAATCCTAAATGACATCAAACCTGTAGCAGAGGTCAACTCACCAGATATTTCAGCAGATGCTCGACGTTCAAGAAGCTTCTCATAATTGGCCTTATTGACATTGTAGTCACGATTTAGCTGTGTTAATTCTGCTTCAACCGCGGGAACCATTGTACTCATTGATTTAAGCCGCTCAAAACGTCCAGTATACTCAGCAACACGCGCCTCCATTGAAGCAACTACAGCCTCAGCCTCTGTCAATGCAATATTCAGTTGCTGCAACATTGGACTATAGTTTCGACCATGATCACCTCCAGCTCCCATTAGCTCCGCTTCCTCCTTTTTACGTTCTTCAAGTTGAGCGATCAAGCGCTGAGTTGAGACCACATCAGGATGTAGCTCAGTAAAATTTAATCTTAAATTATCCAAATTAAGATGAAGCGCCTGGATTCGCGCATCGATTTCCGGATTTATTATTTTTTCAGATACCACATCATCCGTTTCCAGCAAAAGTACTGTCTCATCCCCACTAATCTGTTTTCTAACAGCATCTCGTGCGCGTTCAGCTTCTTTTAAAGCAAGTTTTGCTTTTTCAAGATCTTCTAAAGCTATCGTTAGTTGTGAATAGTAATCTCCACCCTGCCCAGGTAATAATCCAATATTTCTTTGCTTAAAGGCTGTCAATGCGTTTTCTGAAGTGATCAATTTCTCTTCAAATGCCGCAATCTGCTGATCAATAAAGCGTAGCGCCGAAGTGGAATCTTGTTTTTTACCTTCGAGACCACCTTCCACAAAGATAGTGAGAAGCGATTGCACAATCTCCTTTGCGAGTTTTGGATCTTTATTGCTATACGAAATAGTAAAAATATTATCCCGCCCAGCCGCAGCAAGTGTAATTTCCTTCATCAACGCAGTAACGAGTTTGTCATACGCAGCATCATCTGTAATTTTTATGTCAAGATCAACCATACGTGTGATTCTTTCTACATTCGGACGGCTTATAAGAGTACGACTCATTATCGACACTTGCTGCTCTGGATTGGGAGAAACAGTCATACCCGCCATTAGTGGCCTAAGAATATTCTGCGTATCAACGTAAATTCGAGCTGAAGCCTCATAATTATCAGGTAACTGATAGACAACAATCCAGCCAAGAATGGCAATAGCCCAGGCAACTGCAATAGAAACCCAACGGTACTTCCATGTCCCTTTAATATAAACTAACAACTGAGCAATTAACTCATCCATGCTGGATCACACTCCATTTTGTACGATTCAATTGAGTCAGAATTTCCTTGGCAATCAAAAGAAACTTTCCGGTATGACTAAGACATCACCTTGATATACAGGAACATTTGCAGTGATATCCCCATCCCGGATTAAATCATTTAACCGAACTCTAAACTGTTGCTGTTTTCCATCAATCGTTCGAATGATTCTGGCCCTGTTTCCATCAGCAAAATCGGTAATTCCTCCGACCGCAATGAGAACATCCATTAGCGACATATGTTCACGATAGGGAAGTGATTGTGGATTAGCGGCTTCACCTATCACTCGAATTTGTTCGCTAAAGGGACCGACAAACCCAGTTATTACAACTGTTACAACAGGCTGTTGAAGATATTTAGATAAAGTTACTTCAATATCGCGAGCTAATTGCGTGGATGTTTTTCCACTTGCAGGCAAATCTTCCACTAATGGTGTAGTAATTTTCCCATCAGGGCGAACTGGAATAGACATAGAAATTTCAGGATTACGCCATACGATAATATCCAAGGTATCACCTGGTCCTATCAGATAATCATGAGGCACCTTCTCTCCTTGAGTACTGAGAAGTGGGTAGGTAGTACAGCCAGTAAGTATAAGTATCGAAAGTAACAAAAAAAAACTAGCTAACCAACTCACAATACAAGTATGCAGAGTATTCACTTGAATTCCTCGTTCTAAAAAATTAAAGACATGCAGATATACAGAATTTTATCGAATATTAATATATAAAATTAAATTCATATCTTATAAATTAAGCATATATACAGAAGTATTTAAAGAAATAAGTATTAATGCTTTTTCCATCTACAGGATATTCTTCAAAATTTTTTATATACATTTAAATCAAACACAAACACTATTTCGTATTCAATAAAATTTAAGAGAGTATTGAAAAAACACATAAATGCTATATACGCCGGTAATAACATAATGAGCAATTTTTGTCTCATCGCCAGTGGATTCGAGTTATCTCTCATGTTTCTTCTCTGATCCGATGTATTTTTTCCATCTTTCCATGAATTTCAGGGGATTATGAAAGTGATCATTTATTCCTTGCGGAAACATTGTCATCCAAATAAATTGGATGTTGTAAAAACATAGGCATCATTTAGGCTTAGCGAACCTGGATAGTATCGGAGTCTACTCTACACAGAATAATTGAGCTTAAGCCTATCATTTATCACAACTATGCTTTTTAAACTATACCAGATGCTTGCGCAAGAAGTACATTCTGAGTCTCTCTCTTCCAACATGAAACCAGTCCGAAGAGATTTATGACGCCATTCTTCACCTTCCCGGAAGAAAAATTCCTCCTTCTTCTGTCTTTGAATACCTATCGTTTATAAAGCGGGTTATAACCTGAGGTATCCCCACAAAATATCATTAAGAAACAATGTATTGTTGGATGGAGTTCAGATAAAAATAAGATCAAGCCGGTCTGAACATAAAATTTCTTTCTAAAATAATAACCTGGAAGGATAAATTTATGTCGATTATTGATCTGCTGCATAGCTTATTGAAAGAAAAAGTTCCCGGCATTCATGCTACCCGTCTCCAAGCTCTGATGGCTGCTGTTCAGGCTGGTTTGAAAGGAGCGTCTGTATCGATTACGCAGCTCGGGCGGTCGCTTTCCGGACCTGCCTATATCAAACACAAAATCAAGCGTATGGATCGCTTAGCCGGCAATTACCATCTCAACAGCGAACGCATGGAGATATACGGCGCCATGACCCGATGGCTATTGCAATCCCTGCCCATGCCCTTGATCCTTATCGGCTGGTCGCCCCTGACAACAGATCAGCATCAGCAACGCTTACGAGCGGCTTTGCCTGCGGGAGGGCGTTCCGTTACCTTGTACGAAGAAATTCATCCCGTTAAGAAACCGGGCAACCGTCGGATACAGCAGCGATTTCTTAGGAGTTTGCAAGCATTGCTACCAGCCGATGTAGCGCCTATCATCGTTGCTGATTCTGGATTTCGC
>NZ_FNPQ01000103.1:0-2324 GCF_900107335.1 Nitrosomonas sp. Nm58
CGCTAAAACCAGAGGTTAAATCCCTCTTTTTTATTAACCTAACTGGTACACTTTTCGCGCGCTATGCTGGTACCTTTTTGCTCCGTCATTGACAGTTTTTACCGATAAGGCGTCCGGCAAAGATACCGAACGTCCGGCCTTGGAAGAACTGCTGGCGTTTGTCCGAGAGGGCGATACGGTCGTCGTGCATAGCATGGACCGCTTGGCGAGAAATCTGGATGACCTGCGGCGCTTGGTTCAGCAGTTAACCCAACGCGGTGTGCGCATCGAGTTCGTCAAGGAGTGTCTGACGTTCACCGGCGAAGATTCGCCGATGGCCAATTTATTGCTGTCGGTGATGGGGGCGTTTGCCGAGTTCGAACGGGCTTTGATCCGCGAACGGCAGCGCGAAGGCATTGCATTGGCCAAACAGCGCGGCGCTTACCGGGGGCGCAAGAAAGCGCTATCGACCGAGCAAAGAGAAGAGTTACAAAAGCGAGCCGGCACGGGCGAGCAGAAAGCCAAGTTGGCCCGCGAGTATGGCATTAGTCGCGAAACCCTATACCAATATTTGAAAACCACTGAGTAATCATGTCCAGGCGCTCGGTTTTGTCCGTGACGGAACGGGTCAGTTTGCTGGCCTTGCCCGATACTCAAGACGACCTGATCCGCCATTACACTTTCAACGAGTCCGACAGGGCCCTGATTCGCCAGCGCCGGGGCGATGCCAATCGCCTAGGATTCGCGGTGCAACTCTGCCTGCTTCGCTACCCTGGTTACGCGTTAGCTACTCAAGCGACGGTCGCGGAACCGGTGATCCATTGGATAGCTAGCCAAATCAAGACCGATCCCGGCGCTTGGCGAAAATACGGCGAGCGCGATGAAACGCGGCGTGAACATTTCCAGGAACTGCGCGGCTATCTTGGATTATCGGCCTTCGGTTTATCCGATTTCCGTTTTCTGGTGAAGACGCTGGCCGATCTTGCCATGCAAACCGATAAGGGTGTGGTGTTAGCGGATCATGCCTTGGAAGCACTACGCCAACGCAAAGTGATTCTACCAACGCTTACCGTGATCGAGCGAGCCTGTGCCGAAGCCATCACTCGCGCGAATCGCAGCATCTACCAGGCGTTGGCCCAGCCGCTTACGGCGCTACATCGACAGCGGCTCGACGAGCTGCTGAAAATCAAGCCGGATTCCAACACGACTTGGTTGATTTGGCTACGCCAATCGCCTTTGAAGCCCAATTCCCGCTATATGCTGGAGCACATCGAGCGCCTGAAAACCTTTCAGGCAATTGCCTTGCCGGACGGCATGGGTCGGCACATTCACCAGAACCGGCTATTAAAAATCGCGCGCGAAGGTGGGCAAATGACACCGCAGGACCTCGGCAAGTTTGAAAGCGAGCGCCGATACGCCACGCTCGTGGCTGTGACCTTGGAAAGCTCGGCTACCATTACCGACGAAATTATCGATCTACACGACCGCATCCTGTTGAAATTATTCAGCGCAGCCAAGCACAAGCATCAACATCAGTTCCAACAACAGGGCAAGGCGATCAACGACAAGGTACGGTTACTTTCAAAAATCGGCCATGCCTTGTTGGATGCCAAGCAATCGGATAACGATCCTTATGCCGCAATCGAGTCTGTTATTTCCTGGGACGACTTCCAGCAAAGCATCATTGAAGCGGATCAACTGGCCAAGCCCGCAGCATTCGATTATTTACACTTGATTGCTGAGCAATTCAGCACCCTCCGCCGCTACACGTCGGATTTCCTGGACGTGCTGACATTACGAGCGGCACCGGCGGCGCAGGATGTGTTGGATGCCATTGCGGTGCTCCGCACTATGAACAGTACCGGCACACGCAAAGTGCCGATTGATGTGCCGACGGCTTTTATCAAACCGCGCTGGAAGTCGCTGGTACAGGCCGACCAAGGGTTTGACCGCCGCTTCTATGAAATCTGTGCGCTCACCGAACTGAAAAACGCGCTCCGTTCCGGCGACATCTGGGTACAGGGTTCCCGGCAATTCCGCGACTTTGACGACTATCTGTTGCCGCCTCAGAAATTCCAGGCGCTCAAACAGGCAAAAGTATTGCCGGTCGCCGTCAATCCGGATTGCGAACAATACCTGCATGATCGGTTGCAGTTGTTCGAACGACAACTGAGCACGGTAAACCGTTTGGCATTGGCCAATGAACTTCCCGATGCCATCATCACCGATTCCGGGCTGAAGATCACCCCATTAGCAGGCCGTTGAAAAATACGGCACTTTCAGTCTGAGATTCTGTTTTTAAAGGACCGCAAGTATTTCGATTGTTTTTTGAAGCTATTTTTTTC
>NZ_FNPQ01000040.1:0-23065 GCF_900107335.1 Nitrosomonas sp. Nm58
GTAATAGAGATACCATCAGCATAGTCGATCAGTATCTTGGCGCGTTCAATCTCGCGCGCCGGTGCTGTTCTTGATCTGGATAGCTCCTTCAGCATCTTCTTTTGATCCTCCGCCAAAACCAGCGCTGCACGTTTCGTTTTCCCCGCTATGGCCACCTCCGTCAAGAGTTGCATGATGTATAAGAACCATGGCTACTATAAGTCAATCCGTAATGCTAATGCTGAAACGAACTGCTGGTACATATTATGCCGAATGTCAATCTGAGTCATTTAGCAAATCCGTTCTACTTTCCTATTCCAACCAATATGATCCTAGATTGCCCAGGATGATGACGTTATTAACGCAAGACCCTTTTGAAGGGATTTCATGAACATCTCCTAGGAGAGTTAAGCATTTCGGAGAAGCTTGTAATCAAGAAAGATTTATTGAAGAAAAATTTTTATTTATCATAAGCTTGTATAGTCAGGTTAGTCTATTTCTTATCATTGGCGGAAAGGAGTATGGTCCACATATCTAAAATATTGGCTGGGATTTCATCACTAACTACCAAGCCTGTTTCTTTTAAAAAATTATCCAAAGAAAAATTAGGACGAAAACCCAACACCTTTGAAAGAGGACCTAGTAACTCTATGGCCTTACCGCTGAATCTTTCTGGCCGATAGAAGTGATTGATGATGACAATTGGTCCGCCGGGTTTACAAACGCGTTTTATTTCTTTAATAAATTTTTTAGGATTGGGGATTACTGAGGCGACATACATTGCAACTACACAATCGAAAGAGTCGTCGGGAAAAGTCATGTTCTCAGCGTCCATAAGCAGAAGATCTTCAATATTTTTGAGCTTTACCTCGTTAATTAACTCTCGAGCTCTTTCGAGCATTTCAGGCGAGATATCAATACCAACCACTTTTACCTCTTTCGAATAGAGCGGTAACGATAAACCAGTTCCGACACCAACCTCTAAGATGCGATTCCCAGGTTTTGCATTCAACAACTGCACCGCCATTTTTCTGCCTGGATTAAAGATCCAGCCGAAATAAAAGTTATATACTTTTGCGTAGCGTTTATAGACCTTCTGAATCGACACTATATCCATAGATTAGCGACTCTCAAAACAAATAAAGGGGTTATTCTAGAAAGCCTGGAGAACGTTATTTTCTCAGCCTACGAAGTGCTTTTAGTCAGACTCAATCGTTTCATCACTTTCCCTTCCTTAATTAGAAAGTAGATAAATGATAATCAGCACGATGACCGGCACTCCAACCAGCCACCCCAGAAAATATTTACCCTTTTCAAGTTCCTTTGGGAGCTCCGAATTACCGATCTGTTAACCCGATAAGTCACCACTTAGGTAATTGAGCAACAGTGTGTATTGCTCTTGACAACAGTATCGAGGATTCGGGTTGTAGGCTCAGAAATCTGGCGCGATCGTGTCAACCGAATCATGCTCATTCGATGCACAGTCTACGGAATAAATCGGCCGCAGTATGTGCGTTGCCGTACAGAAAGTGAGTGTGTCGCGGATTAACAATACATATCAAGTAAATATGTGAGGGTTGAGTGCCATTCAACTGGGTCATCGGAACGTGCAGAAGACTTTTTGCGGAACTTCGTATTAGCGAGACTTCTTTTTTGCACGCTTTCAGGCAGAAGCAAACGTACAACGATAGGCATTGTGGCTGATAATCCAGGCAACGAATCAGCAATGGTGATAGAACGATAACGATCTCATAATACTGCGGTATGATAAGCCATGTCCCAGTTATCTTGATAATGCCGATCACGTTGCGATCATGTCGGGAAGCAGCCGATCATATTCTTTCTTGACCACTTTATAGCACTCGCAAACCTTGGCTTCCAGGCACAATCGATCCAGCACCGTGATGTGGCCCCGGTGGTAATGGACTATGTCCGCGCGTTGCAATTTACCGGCCGCCTCGGTAATGCCTTCGCGGCGCACGCCGAGCATATTGGCGATCAATTCCTGTGTCATTATCAACTCGTTCGATGGCAAGCGGTCTAGGCATAACAGCAGCAGACGGCAGAGCTGCTGTTCCACCGAATGATGCCGATTGCACACTGCCGTCTGCGCGATCTGCGTGAGCAGCGCATGGGTGTAACGCAGCAACAGATGCTGCATCGGCATAACGTGATTGAATTCCTGCTTCAGCAAGTACCCTTTTAATCGGTAGGCATAGCCCGGGATCTGCACCACGGGAAGATTCGGCATGGTATCCCCACCCATAAAGAGGGACACTCCGACTACTCCCTCATTGCCGACTATCGCGATTTCGGTTGATTTACCATCCTTCGTGAAATTGAGTAGAGACACGATCGAGGTAGTGGGGAAGAAGACGTGATTCAGTTTATAGTCGTGCTCGCACAGGACTTCGCCGATCAGCATCGGCACCAGTTCCAGATGAGGATGCAGTTGTTCGAATTAATCTGTGGGCAGGGCGGCGAGAAGATGGTTCTGGTGTGCACTATGGGGAATATGGGGAATATGGGGAATATGGGGAATATGGGGAATATGGGGAATATGGGGATGAGCAGTAGGCATAGGTAATCTCCTTTTCAGATAAAACCGCGTGAACATAAAGAGATGGTTATTGATCGGCTAGATAAAGTTTTAACTACTCAATTATAGTTATAGCAATAAACTTGTCGCATGAGTGACGCTACAGTAGGTAGTGACTTCATACGATACTTGCCCGAATCAATAAGTTTTAATGCATCAATAAGAGTATCGAAAAATGTTGGCTAAAAATATACGTGCAAACACGTAGATTTAACCCTTGTTGATCAGCGATCAAAAAGTCCTTCTTTGAGCTCAAGTTATGTAATATCTCAAAAGTTTGGATGCGTTTTTGCCTTTCAGACGAAAGACATTCAAGGAGAAATGGTCAGATCAGAAATGAAAAGAGCCGGAGAAAGCAGAAGGCGGATCGGAACCAGATGTGCTTGTAGAGAGCATAGCCTTGTGCAGGTGAGCGCGACGGTGCCCTGACGGGCAGACCGTGATGATTAAGAATCCTAGCGAGATGGACTTCTGTTACTTGGTAGAGGGAGGCAGTCAAATTCTCTACAACTTGATTGAAAGTGCCAAGCTGGTAAACACTCTTTAACGCAAACACTGAAAAGCTCAAAATGACAAAAGGCTTGGAGCAGATTCAACAACAAGCATCATTAAAGCTATTGATTGAGTCCTCAAATAGTGTTAGGCGGCATATTTAGCGAAGCGGCCCTGGAAGTCAACTTTGGCGCGCTCGGGTCACTCTGCTAGGCTTTCTTGTGCTGCCTTTTTCCATACCTATGATCTGAAAAACACAATAAATACTCTTTATTTGCGGGCCTGATCTATAGTATTGGCATCAAAAATTCAATCTTCTTCGGACCAGATCAGAAAACCAATTCGCTATCTGCATCGCACATAAAATCAAATCTGTGCGCTAACGTACAGAAACGACAGGGGATTAGGTGTATTTTTAATATAAAGGATGAGTGTTTGTATAAAAAACGCACGATGGATATGTAGTGGATGCCTGGCCGTTGGAAACCCACTGCGGGGTTGTTTGACGAGGATGTTATAGAAGCGAGTAAACCAGGCCAGAGATGAGGAGGACTGGATCGTGATGGGTACATATTTTATTTTGACGGAGGGCCAATTCATGCAACTTGGTTTATTTGACCTTCCCTGGTGGGGTTATGTGCTGGTTACGCTGGGTTTGACCCACATGACCATCGCCTCGGTGACGATTTTTCTGCACCGGCACCAAGCCCACCGTGCGCTGGAGCTGCATCCTACAGTCAGCCACTGTTTCCGCTTCTGGTTGTGGCTCACTACCGGGATGATTACCAAGGAATGGGTGGCCATTCACCGCAAGCACCATGCCAAGTGCGAAACCTGTGAAGATCCACACAGTCCGCAGATCTATGGCGTCGGAACAGTGCTGTTCAAGGGTGCCAAACTCTACCGTATGGAGGCCAAGAACACTGCAACGCTAGAGAAATATGGTCACGGCACACCCGACGACTGGCTCGAGCGCAACCTGTATTCAAAGCATGCCGTGCTCGGTATCGGCATCATGCTGGCGATTGATCTCGTCCTGTTCGGTCCAATCGGCCTCATCATGTGGGGCGTGCAGATGCTGTGGATCCCGTTCTTTGCCGCTGGTGTTATCAACGGCGTCGGCCACTACTGGGGCTATCGCAATTTCGCATCGAGTGACGCCTCTACCAACATTTCTCCGTGGGGCATTCTGATCGGAGGTGAGGAGCTGCACAACAATCACCACGCCTACGTGACTTCCGCCAAGCTGTCTAACAAGTGGTGGGAATTCGACATTGGTTGGGTATACATTCGCGCCCTGGAGATAATGGGCTTGGCCACAGTGCGCAAAGTGGCGCCCAAGATCCGGCTCAACCTGGCCAAAACTGGTTGCTGCGACTTAGAGACGCTGCAAGCCGTCATCACGCACCGCTACGACGTGCTGGCTAGGTACGCCAAATACCTGAAGCAGACCGCATTAGCGGAAATCCGCAATTTGCAGGCTCGCGAGATGTCTGGCCTGCAGGATACCCCTGCGCTGGAAGCGGTTAAACATTGGCTGCAAAGGGATGCGGGTGAGCTGCCGGAGAAAGAGCGGGCAGCATTGGATCAGGCACTCCATTTCAGCAAGGTACTAAGGACCACCTACTCGATGCGGCAGGATCTGGCCGTTCTGTGGAGCCGTTCAACTGCATCCAAGGAACAGCTTGTAAAGCAACTGGAAAACTGGTGTCAGCGTGCCGAGGAGAGTGGCATCAGTGCATTGCAGGAATTCTCCCGGAAATTGCGTTATTACGACTAACCGTTTGGAAGGAGAAATAAAATGACACTAGGAACAATACTGCTGATCATTCTGATTCTGATGCTGGTTGGTGTGATTCCAACGTGGCCTTACAGCAGGGGGTGGGGTTATGCCCCCAGCGGTATTCTCGGGATAGTTTTGCTTATTTTACTCATTCTGTTGCTGACAGGTCGAATATAGCGCTCGTTTGATTGCGCGGAAAGTATATAGAGTCACAAGGTAATGACAGGGGGGTCGCACAGCAGGTTCTGTGCTTTAGCGTACAGGGTCTGTTGTACGTATTTTTTAGTGAGCGAGAGGAAGCGAATATCGAAACGCCGGGAAGCGCGATCAGTTGGCCGGCATGAACCAGTAAATTTACAACCTTACGAAGGATAAGTTCGGAAAGCTAGCCAATCGCAATCGATTCATTACCATTCAAGGAGAAATGTATGCTTGTGACATTTACAACCGATGCCTATGCCGACATTACCATGTTTGGGGGTGACGCGCTTACCATGCTGAAAATGATGGGACACAGCGCAACCGTGCCAGGCGCTATTCTGGCAACTGATGTTCCTCAAGCATTGAATCGGTTAACAGCCGCTTTAGATGCACAAAAAAGAGTCTCACAAGTCTCGCCACCTGTCGAGACTAAGGATGAGGATACGGATGAACCAGTAGTAAGCATGGTTAAGCGAGGACTGCCTCTAATTGAGCTACTGACCGCCGCAGCAAAGGCAGACTGTAACGTAATGTGGAAATAAATCGATATCAGGAAAAAAATAGGCTAAGTGGAAGACCCGTCTCTGCGAGAGCTAGGAAGCCGCATACCAGAGCACTGCGAAGTAATGGCATGCAGTACCTACCATTACAAACAAATGCCAGATGAAGTGACCATATCGAAGGCGCGAATCGGTCACAAAAAAAAATACGCCAACGGTGTAAGCCACCCCCCCTGCAACCAGCCATAGTAGGCCGGATGCAGGTATGCGGATATACAACGGATAAATTGCGATCAGAATGAGCCACCCCATAAGCAAATAAAGGCTGATGGAGATGATGGGGTTGTGCATCTTATCAAATACTTTCAGCGCCACCCCGATTGCGGCAAAACTCCAGACGATCCCAAGAAGCGTCCAGCCCCACGCGCCTCGAAGCACACCAAGCGTGAATGGCGTGTAGGTGCCGGCGATAAGGAGAAAGATCGCGGAGTGTTCGACAATCTTAAACACACGCTTCGCCTTGCCTCGCGGCAAGGCGTGATAGAGGGTAGAAGCAAAGTAAAGCAGCACCATCGCCGCCGCGAAGAGGCTCGTGCCAACGATGAACCTCGTATCTTCGTACTGCACCGCATGCATAACAAGAAATGGGGCTGCCGCAAGTGCTGCGATCAGCCCTATACCGTGGCTGATGCTGTTCGCGATCTCTTCCCCTCGGGACTGCTCACGTTTGGGTACTGCAAGCAAGATGTTCACAATATTCGAACCTACGATCTATAACGCGGGTGTAGAAAACGACTTGATGGGTCAAACAACACCGTTCCCGGGAGGCACATGAACTTGACTTTTTGTCGATCGGAGATCATCGAATAAACAGCATTTTGAGAAGTGGAAGTCAATTCTGCTCACCTCTGGGCACAACTTTATGAATAGAGTCTTTCGATATTTGCAATGTCCACGCTGATCGGTGCGCGCATCAGCGTGGAACGGTTTAACAAGGCTAACTACATTTAATCTTTAAACTTATCTTTCAACTTTGCGGCAGTATCTCGAACAGCGCTACTTAGTTTATCCCAAGCGTTTTCTGCACCATCCTTAAGATGCTCCCACGCATCCTCGCTTGCTTCACCCAGTTCTTTCATCTTGGCTTTCGCAGCATCAACCTTCTGCTCAAGTTCTGCGATTTGCATATCATATTTGATACGGGCATCGGCTGCAGAACTCTTTGCTTCGGCTCGTAATTCTGCTAATTTGGCCTGAGCCAGTTCCACCTCGGCTTCTATCTTTTGTTTGTATGCTTCTTTCGTGCTCATAACGCATCTCCTATGTTAATCAATTCAGAATTGATTCTTAGACTTCGTGATAACCCAAGCCAGAAATAGGGAAATAGTAATACTGCTGCCCCGACTATAGCGGTCACTATTGAACCGATGAGTCCCAATAGACCGAACAAGAGACCCCCTGCAATGGCACCGACAATGCCAACAATAATATTACCCAGGAGACCAAAGCCTCTTCCTTTCATCAATATTCCAGCTAGCCAACCTGCGACTGCGCCGATTGCGATAAAAATCAATAACCCTGCATAGTCCATTAGTCACTTCTCTGGGTTATCAGCAATTGGAAATAACCTGCTTATGTATAACTCGGTATCTGCCATGCCGAAGATCACGAAAAAGACAATGAATAGTGATGCATCCTAATTGGTAGCGTCTTTAACATTTTCCTTGATTTCTTTGCCTGCATCTTCGAGCTTATCACTAGCATCTTCAGCGGCATCACGGGCTTTCTCGCCGGGTCGTCGGTCAAGCGCGTCATCTACTTTATTCATGGCCTTTTCGGTACCTGTTTGTTTTTGGTCACAGGCAGGTAGCACCAGAATTGTCGTGGCGATCATAAGTATAAGAAGGTAGTAAGGTTTCATTTTCATTTTCCCATTTTAGGTTTTGGTTACGTCCATTGGGCCATTCCCACTGAACATATGGTTTTCTAACCATTGGTTTAATTCTAATGACAGCATTAAACGCCGTCTGTACGATACCGCACATAATGAGAATCATCGTTCACTTTCAACATTTCAAGGTCGGGTAGGAATCTGCTTGGCGGAAGAAATAACGAAAACAAATGAATTGCAGGAAGTCGCTTATGCCCTTTCGTTATCAAGCCGATTCCGAAGTATGTTATTTCCAGCATAAAGTTAAAGCCACCGTCTTTAGACAGTAGCTTGAACCTTTAAATATTTTGATTCACGCGCGCTACGCTAAACCACCTACTTTCAGTAGGTGGTTTAGTCAGAGTTTTTTTAAAGAACTCAGGTAGATGTATTACCCCCGGCCTTGAATGAGTCGGACTAGTATCAAGATGACGGCTATGACCAATAGAACGTGAATGAATCCGCCTATGGAGGCTGACGAAACTAGCCCTAGCACCCACAGAACTATTAAGACTATGGCAATGATTTCGAGCATGATTATATCTCCAGTGATTATTTGGCAAAGATCTGCTTGTTGCAAGATTAAGTGGAGCAACCAGACTGAGTCTGTGCGATAGCGTACGCAAGGCTATTTTCTTGCCCCCTGTGCTCAGTTTCTGCAGTGTGCGTTGCTATCTGGAAATGGCTGGAGGTGATAAGTTCGGGTACATATATATAGGGTAGCGTACAGAATGAGCCTGCTTTTGAGTTATCCTGGGATTTCCTTTTCAGAATGGAGACTGACATGTCCGAGTTACCCACGCCGCAACAAAACCATCTTTTGGCTGCTTTGTCAGCTGAAATGCAGAGACGCCTGTTTCCTCATCTTGAACTGGTGTCACTGCCACTTGGCAAAGTTTTATATGAATCCGGGGACACTTTGCGCCATGTCTATTTCCCGACCAACGCCATCGTGTCGCTGCTCTACGTGATGGAGAGCGGTGCATCGGCGGAAATCTCCGTGGTGGGTAATGATGGTCTTATCGGTATCGCGTTATTCATGGGCGGTGAAAGCACCCCGAGCCGGGGGATTGTGCAAAGTGCCGGTTACGCCTATCGACTGCTGGGGCAGCGGCTCAAAGATGAGTTCAATCGCCACGGCGAGCTGTTACAACTGATGCTGCGTTACACGCAGGCCTTGATTACGCAAATGGCCCAGACGGCGGTCTGCAATCGTCACCACTCGATTGACCAGCAACTATGCCGCTGGCTTTTACTTTCAATGGATCGCCTGCCGAACAATCAATTGACGATGACCCAGGAGCTGATTGCCAACATGCTTGGCGTGCGCCGTGAAGGTGTCACCGATGCTGCCGGAAAGTTGCAGGAACTCGGCGTGATCGAATACAACCGCGGACATATCACGATACTGGATCGGCCCAGACTTGAGCAGTTGAGTTGCGAGTGTTACGCCGTCGTCAAGAAAGAAACCGATCGCCTGTTACCCAATATTTCTCCACGCCAGGTTAGTTGACAGATTGAGCGATGATTTAAGTACCGCAACCCAGCAATGTGTCGCTGCAACCACTTAGTCAGACCTTCCTTAAACAGTATTGGCGTGTCCTCTCTGTGCTGTAACGTACAGACAATAGTGTGATTATCGATCAAGCTATATTTTCGGGATTGTTCAGCACCTTTCTCGGACCATTTTCTGGATTTTTTCGTGCTGCAGGATAACTAGATGTTGACTACAACACCGGCACGAGTGATCAACCACCTGATTGGATGTTTGCCGCGCGAGGAACGAAACAGAGTTCTAAAACGCTGCGAGCCGGTAAGGCTGGTTTTCGGCACTACTCTGTGTGAAGCCAATCAGCCTTTCCAGCACGTATACTTTCCCCTTACCGGTTTCATCTCACGGTCGATAGCAATGGACGGCCATCAACCGCTGGAAGCAGGACTGATTGGTAACGAAGGCATGCTCGGCGTGACGCTCGTGCTGGGAATCAATGTTGCACCGCTGCGCGCAATGGTGCAAGGTGCCGGTACCGCGTTGAGGATGACCGCCACGCAGTTCCAGCACGAATTGCGCGACAGCGCCTACTTGCTGGACACGCTCAACCGCTACCTGTACGTATTGATGACGCAATTGTCGCGAACCAGTGCCTGCAACCATTTCCATGAGATCGAGCCGCGGCTGGCGCGCTGGTTATTAATGACGCATGACCGTGCACACGCCGATCATTTTCATCTTACGCATGAGTACCTCGCCAACATGCTCGGGGTGCGCAGAAGTAGCGTCACCGTTGCTGCAGGCGTGCTGCAACGGAGAAAGGTTATCAGCTATAACCGCGGTGAGATCAGTATCCTTGACCGGAAGGAGCTCGAAGCGACATCCTGCGAGTGTTACGGCGTGATGAACGATCACTATGCTAGGTTGTTCGCTTAGTCCTGTTTTGTAGGCATATTTTCAAGGGCGTTTCAATAAATACAACTTTCGTTGCCGTACGAATGGCTTACAAATTATCTGCAAAGGTTGCCGATACAAATTGGATTTGTGTAAATCTGCCTGGAATCGCTTGTTCATCAGCTTTTGCATCATGTTGCAAGGCAGCTTGGTGAAATATCCGGGTTAAACGCCTTGCCGTGCTTTCAACCAGGCAGAGAACTCGCTGCCCAGCTGTGGATGAGCAGATGCAATATCGACACTGGCCTGTAGCAATCCCAGCCTGCTGCCACAGTCATAACGTTTGCCGTGGTAGCGATAAGCCAGTACTTGCTCTGAACCAAGCAGGGCTGCAATGCCATCAGTGAGTTGAATCTCACCCCCAGTGCCGCGAAGTTGTGCGCGAATGTGCTCGAATACTGCTGTGGTCAGGATGTAGCGCCCAGCGACTGCCAGGTTACTGGGGGCAACACTAGGGTGAGGTTTTTCAACCAAGCCGGTGATCTTGATAAGATCTGGCGTCAGCGTCTCTCCTTGAACGATACCGTAACGGCTGGTCTGATCCTGCGGTACTTCCTGCACCGCTAGAATGCTGCACCGGTGTTGACCGAAAAGGTCGGTCATTTGCTGCATGATGGGTGGATCGCCTACCATCAAGTCGTCGGCCAACAACACCGCAAAGGGCGCGCCGTGAACCAGGTGTTCGGCGCACAACACGGCATGGCCCAGACCGAGTGCCCTGGACTGGCGGATGTATACACATTCCATGTCATCAGGCTTAATGGCATTGACGATCGCGATTAAATCGTCTTTGCCATGGGCAGCCAGTTCAGCTTCCAGCTCATAAGCCGTGTCGAAATGGTCTTCAATTGCGCGTTTATTGCGGCCTGTCACAAAGATCATTTCGCGTATGCCTGCAGCATAGGCCTCTTCAACTGCGTATTGAATAAGCGGTTTATCAACGACTACCAGCATTTCTTTTGGTGAGGCTTTGGTGGCCGGCAAAAAACGTGTTCCTAAACCAGCGACTGGAAAAATCGCCTTGGTGATAGCTTGCTGATTACAGTTATGCATGATGCAAACCTCAAAAAATGTTATTTGATATTGCCCTCATCCCGCCTGCATACCGGGTGAAGAGAAAATGTAGTTCATCGTAACTCTTTGCGCTAACAAAAAAGCAGTGTGCTGAAAAATGCATGAATGCTTTTGGTTTATTACCTAGAGTGAGGACTGTGCTCATGTTTATCTGCTGGATCATCAATGTGGCTGGGGCAGGGTTACGATGTTTACTTCGACCGTATGATCCTGGCGATCGTCGATCAGCGGAATGATTTTGTCGGGGTGTTCGATGCCATCTACCGTGACGCGCATTGCACTGCTCTGCACAGCATCGCCGGCATCCGATTGCGACACGGTGATATGGTAGACAGTCTCCCGATACCGGTAATGCAGTTTGAACCCTTGCCAGGACGCAGGCAGGCAGGGAGCAAAATGCAGTTTGTCCACATCCAGCCTCAGGCCGAGCAGAGATTCCACAATCAGCCGGTACATCCAACCGGCGGAACCCGTGTACCAGCTCCATCCCCCGCGACCGGCGTGCGGCGAAACCGCATAGACATCGGCGGCGACGACATAGGGCTCAACTTTGTAGATCGCTACACCCGCTGCCGATTTTCCATGATTCACCGGATTGATCATGGTCAGCAATTCCCACGCGCGCTGATTGTCGCCCAGGGCTGCGAATGCCATTGCGGTCCAGATAGCGGCATGGGTGTATTGCCCGCCGTTTTCGCGCACGCCAGGAACATAACCTTTGATGTAGCCCGGATCGAGATCCGATTTGTCGAATGGCGGATCCAGAAGCTGGATCAACGCATGATCGTGCCGCACCAGTCGGGTATATACGGCGTCCATGCCCATGCGTGAACGTGCGCCATCGCCCGCGCCGGAGAGCACTGACCAGCTTTGTGAGATCGAATCGATCTGGCATTCGATGTTGGTTGCCGACCCTAGCATGGTACCGTCATCGAAGTAGGCGCGGCGATACCATGCGCCATCCCAGGCATTCTGCTCGATACATTGGCGCAGTTGCTCGGCTTCGCGCCGGCACTGCTCAGCAAACGGCACGTCGCCCTGCTGTTGCGCCAGCACTGCGAAGCGCATCAGCACTTCATACAGGAAGAAGCCGAGCCAGACGCTTTCACCCTTGCCGAGCATGCCCACCAGGTTCATGCCGTCGTTCCAGTCTCCGGAACCGATCAGCGGCAGACCATGCTCGCCAAACGCCAGGCCGTGCCGGATGGCGCGTGCGCAGTGCTGGTACAGGCTGGCCGACTCGGTAGAGTGCCCTGGCAGGTCATAATACGAGTCATCCTCAGGGCTGACCGGGCGGCCTTCGAGGAAAGGAATGGATTCATCCAGCACACCGCTATCACCGGTACTCAGCACATAACGACACACCGCCAGTGGCAGCCAGAGGTAGTCGTCGGAGCAATGGGTGCGTACGCCACGGCTCGACGGTGGATGCCACCAGTGCTGTACATCGCCTTCGACAAACTGATGCGCCGCGCACAGCAGCAATTGTTCGCGCACGCGTTGCGGCTCGGCATGGATCAGCGCCATCACGTCCTGCAACTGGTCGCGGAAACCGAAGGCGCCGCCCGATTGATAATAGCCGCTGCGTGCCCATAGACGACAGGCAAGCGTTTGGTAGACAAGCCAACCATTAGCCAGCACGTTGAGAGACGGATCTGGGGTTTCCACCTGAACCGCGCCGAGAGTGTGGTTCCAGTATTGCCACACCGCTTCGAGTGCAGCATGCGCGGCGGCCGATCCACGAAAACGGCGCACCAGATTGCGCGCATCATCAGCCCCACGCCTGCCGGCCTGGCCAAGGCGGAAGATGATCTCGCGTTCTTGCCCGTCGGCCAAGTCGAAGCCTACCTGGATCGCAGCGCAAGGATCCAATGCTGCCCCTACCTTGCCTGAAAGCCGTGTACGCGTCATCGCTGCCGGATTTTTGAGCGAGCCGTTACGTCCAATGAACTCAGCGCGGTCGCAACTGATCGAGCGATTGGTCTCATCCACATCGAAGAAAGCAATCCGGCCGATGAATTCCGTGTTGTAAGGGTTGTGGGCGAACAGCGCACCGCTGCCGGAATCCACCTCGGTGGTCACGTGCAGGATCGATTTCGGCCGCAAATCGCCCAGCACCCACTCCACGTAGCCGGTCGCGGAGAGCCGCCGTGGTCGTCCTGATGCGTTACGCACTTTCAATACCGAGAATTTGACCGCAGCATCCACAGCCACGTACACCCACAGTTCCGAGACAATGCCGCCTTCGGTATGCTCGAACACGCTATAACCGAAGCCATGCCGGCTGACATACGCATTCGCGCCGCGACAGGGCAGGGGTGTGGGCGACCAGAAATGTCCACTCTCTTCGTCGCGTAGATAAAAAGCTTCTCCGCTCGCATCAGATACCGGGTCGTTGTGCCAAGGGGTAAGACGGAACTCATGCGCGTTTTCGCTCCAGGTATAAGCTTGACCGCTCTCGGAAATGACGGTACCAAAATGCGGATTCGCCAATACATTCACCCATGGCGCGGGCGTCACTTGCGCAGCCGTGGTGGTCATGACATACTCGCGCCCGTCCCGTGTGAATCCGCCCAGCCCGTTGTGCAGAATGAGATCGCGCTGCGGCAATAGGCTGCTGCCAGGAAGATCGGCATGGTGGCTTTGGCTCGGCCGGAAGCGCGGCATCCGCACATCCCTGAAGCTACGGCGGTTGATCTGCTCCGCCAGTGTTCCTCGGCTGTCCGTTATGATCGCGCGCGCGACCGATTGGAACAGAACGCGATCTTCGTTCGAAATCTGTTCCGCGCGTCGCACGAAGATGCCACCCGGTCGATCGATGACATGCGCTTCGACGCCCGCCGCAATCAAACCGATAATGTGATCCTGGAGCAATTGCCGGTAACCGGCACGGTCTTCGTTCCAGATCACCAGATCCACCACCAGCCCTTTGAAACGCCAGTAGGCGTGAGCCTGCACCAGTTGACGCACCAATTCGATATTGGCTGCATCGCCAATCTGCAGCAGGACGATGGGGAAATCGCCAGAAATGGCATGGCTCCATAAACCGGATTGCCCACGACGATTCTGCATCAGAATGCTGGTTTCGGCGCGAAGCAAGCCGTGGGCATAGATAACAGAATTAGCCAGGCGTCCGTAGAGTTGCGCGTCGGCCTCGCTCGCATTGAGTTGGCGTAACACCACTTGGGCATGTGTCCAGGCGACATCAAAGACACGATCTGCAAGCCGCCTATCCTGATATCTTTCGATTAGGCTTAATGCGGCATCACGGGTTTCCCCCATGCCGCTCACCATATCGAGGGTGATCGTTTGTTCCGGATCGAGCGTAATGGCATGGCGAATGGCGACAATCGGATCCAGCACTGAGCCCTGGCTACCGGAAAGCACCCCTGATGATGCGCCGCCCAGCGCTTGCGGGTCGGCGGTGGTGTGGCCGCGGCCAATGAATTGCATCCTATCCGTCTCATAAGAGATGGCATCGATATCCGCTCCGTGCGCCGTCATCATGTGAAACATCCAGGATGTTTGCTCGGCAGCTGAACGCGGCCGGCGCGTGCAAAGTATCGCGTGGCGTTTCTCGTCGATCTCGGTCTGCACGAACAGATTGCTGAAAGCTGGATGCAGCGCATCTGAGGCAGGTACGGCAAGCACGATTTCCGCGTAACTCGTCATCGTAATGGTGCGGCGGGTATGGGTGCGGTTAGTGATGCGCATGCGGCGCAGCTCGATATCGTCCTCTGGTGATACCACGATCTCGGTATAGGTTTCGAAATGACCATCGCCTATGAAATCGCGACGACGAAATTCAGCGCGTCCCTCGGAGAAAATCACTTCGTAATACTGTGGCTGTTTCAGTGTCGGCTGATACGCGGTCGACCAGATCTCCCCACTACGCTCGTCACGAAGATAACAGAACGCCCCCCAGTGATCGCAAGTCGTATCCTCGCGCCAGCGTGTGATGGCGAGATCTTTCCAACGGCTATAGCCGCCGCCGGCGTTGGTGATCATCACATGATAGCGTCCGTTGGACAACAATTGCACTTCGGGCATTGGCGTATTCGCATTGTTGAAAACGCGAATCGGCGCTTCCGCAGTACGGGCGGTCAGTCGAATGTCAGAAAATTGGGCCGTGCTCGGAAAGAACGGTGTGGTTTTGGGAATCCGCTCCTGGAGCAGCAGCAAGGTCGCCTGGAACAGCGGGACCGACTCGAAGCGCTTCTGCATCGGACGATCCAACAGCAAATAGGCCAGGGAAAGCAGACTCATTCCCTGGTGGTGCGCCATATAAGATCGAACTACAGTGCTCGATTCCCCGCGTCGTTGACGAGACGGGGTGTAGTCAATGGCTTCGTAAAAGCCGAATTTTCCTTCCAATCCTTGCGCAGCGAGTCGTTGCAGGTTCAGATACGCCGCTTCGGGTGCCACCATCAGTGCCAGTACTGTGGCATAGGGAGCAACGACCAGGTCATCGGCGAGTCCGCGTTGGAGTCCCAGGCCAGGCACACCAAATGCCCGATACTGATAATTGAGATGGATGTCGACCAGGTTATAGCCAGACTCCGACATACCCCACGGTATGCCACGCTGCCGCCCATACTCGATCTGCCGCGCCACCGCCGCCTTATAGGTCTGGTCAAGCAGCGTGTTATCAAAGGTCGGCATGACCAGGAGCGGCATCAGGTACTCGAACATCGAACCGCTCCACGATAAAAGGACGGGTTCGCCGCCGACAGTCGTGAGCAGACGTCCCAGGGTAAACCAGCTCTCCTGCGGCACTTGCCCCTGCGCAATCGCGACGAAGTTGATTAATCTCGCTTCCGAAGCCAGCAAGTCGTAGTAACTCTCATCCCGCCGCAGTTGATCCACGTTGTATCCAATCGCCAGCAGACGCGACGATTTGTCATATAGGAAGTCATACGTCATGCACGCGAGCTCGCTTGACTGCATGGCAAGCCGCTCGATAATCACAATTCGTTCAGTGGCGCGGTGGCTAGCTTGAGTGATGCAGTGTCGAAACTCATACAGCCACTTGCGTTCCGAGGATGTCGCAGCATCCGCAAGGGGTGCGGCGATCCGCTGTTCAATTTCCAGCAGCAATCTATCTTCGATGTTTGCCAATTCCCGCAGCGTTGGGATTGCGGCGATGCCAAGGTTGTCTTCAAGCCCGCTCGGTGCGGTTGGCAGCACCAGCCAGGGGGCGAGAAAGGTTAACTCGTCGAGGGCGGCGCGGCATTGCCGGAACAGCGCATGCGCCCACCAAACCGCATCGCTCTCGGAAGTTGTCTCGGAGATGACTGCGCTGGCGTGATCCAGGGTCGGGTGGTGCGTGGAATCCTCATCAGTCTCCAGGTATCCTCCGGTTTTTGCGTGCTGTTTTTTTTCGGCCGACACCAGCGCACTTCTTCCTGTTTGAGGCAGCTTCTGAGAGGCAGCTTCAATGCTGTCGGCAAACGCCTCCGCGCGTTTCGCCAGTTGGTCGAGGCATTGCCACGCCAGCGCGAGCGTAGTTGGCGGAGAACTGCATGCAGACTCGATATCCGTCTGCAATGAAGCGAGTAGCCCTGACCGGGTGTTGCCTGCCGCATCCACCAGAATTCCTAGCGTATCGTGGAGTCCGTGGAACCAGTGCGCACCAAGGATTCTATCATTGGCAAGCGTGAGCAGACCCGACTGCAAGGTCAGCAGATGACCTGCGAGGTTTCCGCTGTCCACCGTCGAAACGTAAGCCGGATGCAACGGTTTCAACGATTGCGTATCGTACCAGTTGTAGAAGTGACTACGATGCCGTTCCAGCGTTTGCATGGTGCCGAGGGTCTGTGCCGTGCGCTTGATGAGTTGCCCGGCCGGAATGTAGCCGAAGTCGTATGCGGATAAATTCGCAAGTAGCGCCATTCCCATATTGGTCGGCGAAGTGCGATGCGCAACGGCGGCGCCGCGATACTCTTGATAGTTATCCGGCGGCAGCCAATGATCTTCCGGCCCAACAAAAGTCTCGAAGAATGCCCAGGTTTTGCGCGAAATCTTGCGCAAAAAGACGGTCTGCCCAGCCGTCAGTCGTGCCTCGCGGCGTGCGAGTGGTTGGCCGGTCCACCAGACAATCACGGGTGAACCTAGCCATAGCAGCAGGATGGGTCCTGCTACCGTGAGTGCAGCAGGCTTGAACAGCAGCAGATAAAGTATCACAGCAATGGCAATCAGCGGGGCGACCCACATCGCGCGCAAAGTGGCGGCGAAATCCGTGCGGCTGTTACGTGCGGCTTCGCCCGACGGATTCCATTCGAGCAACCGTCTGTGGGTGAACAGCATACGTCCCGCTGTACGTACGATTGCATCCAGGCTGAACCAGGCTTCGTAGGGAAGGCATGTCAGGGTAAAGGCCGCTTGCGCCAGGCGTTGGCTTGCCGTGTCGAGTGCAGCGGTAAGATGTTGGCGTAACGGCACCTCGTCCGGCTTGTGAAAGATTTCCACAATCGATGTGATCAAAGGTGGAATCAGGAGTGTGCCGATCACTGCCAAGGTCCAGAGCAAGGGTGATGCAAGCACCACCCAGCCTAGCAACAGCAGCAGCGTCAACGCTGCCGGCACGAGACTGCGCCGCAGGTTGTCGAACAGTTTCCATCGCGACAGACGCGAGAGCGGGTTCTTCAGTCGACGGTTATCGGGACCGGGAATGCGGGGCAACAGCCAGCCCAGCAATTGCCAGTCGCCACGTATCCAGCGATGACGGCGGCTCACGTCCACGCTGTAGTGCGCAGGGTAATCCTCATGCACATGTACATCGCTCAATAAGCCGGCACGCGCATAACATCCCTCCAGCAAATCGTGGCTGAGAATCTGGTTTTCGGGAAAACGCCCATTCAATGCCCGCTCGAACATATCGATCTCATAGATGCCTTTACCGATAAACGAGCCTTCGCCAAACACGTCCTGGTAGACATCGGAGATGGCCCGGGTATAGGGGTCGATGCCAGCTTCACCACCATGCAATCGCGCATAACGCGAGCGGTTGGTGCCTTCCAGGCTTACGCTGACACGCGGCTGGAGAATACCGTAGCCCTCGTGCACGCGCTGCCGCTGTTCGTCGTAGCGTGGGCGATTCAGCGGATGAGACATGGCAGCCACAAGCTGCCGTGCGACGTCACGCGGTAGCTGCGTATCTGTATCCAAAGTGATGACGTACTTAACGTTCGCGAGGCAAGTGGTATCACCGACGATGCGTGAGAAACGGTTGCCGGCATTGCTAAGCATTTTATCGCGCAGCAATGCATTCAAGTCCGCAAGCTTGCCACGCTTACGTTCGTAGCCCATCCAGATGCGCTCTTGCGGATTCCAGCGGCGTGGGCGATGAAAAAGAAAGAAAATACTCTTTTCCACAGCGCCATATTTTGCATTCAGCGTCTCGATTCGTGCCTGGGCCAGCTGCAACAGCGGCTCGTCTTCGGCGAGCGTTTCTTCGTGCGCGTCGCGAAAATCGGTCAACAAGCCGAAATACAGATTGTTGTCCCGATTCGCCAGAAAGCGCACTTCCAAAGCCTCGACCAGATCGTCGACACTTTGCGGGTTAGTGAGCATCGTCGGCACGATGACCAGTGTCTGAGATTGTGCGGGTATGCCGTTGGAGAAATCCATACGCGGCAGCGAATGCGGGCGCACGAACAAGGTTGCCAGCCAATTCACCAGAGTGAGTGCCAACTGGCTGGTGGACAGCAGTGCGAGTATACCGATCAGCAGCAAGAATTCATTCGGCACATTTTGAGTATGAGCGATTGCCATCAGACCAGCGCTGAACAACAGCGTTAGCAGCGCGATTAGACCGAGATACACGACCAATGAGTGCTGTGACCCCATTTTCGCGAGGGTATCAGCAACAGAGAAGTGCGCTTGTGTCCTTGTCTCAAGTTTGTGTAAGCCTCGATCAATCAAGTAGAAGCCGACATGTGCCGCGCGTTCGTCGTCATTTGGATGCGCTGCCTGAACCTCATGCGCGAGTTGGAGTGCACTTTGCGCTACCTCGGTTTCAGTGAGGGAGCTCCGCCTTGAAATCTTTTCGATCGCATGACGATAACGGTCGCGGGTGGCAAAATCCATCTTGCCATAGGCACCGCTCGGATCTTCGCGTAATATTTGCTCGACGATACTCATGGTTTCGACGAACTCGCGCCAATCCATCCCACCCAGGAAACGCAAGCTGCCGATGCTGTTGCTAATGGAAACTTGGTCGGCCGCCTGATGCTGGTTTCCCGATTGGACCAACTGCTCGATGGTCAGTCCCGACTCGGCGAGCACTTGCTCGATCCAGGTTAGCGGCAATGCCAGGGCGAGGCCATGTCCTTGCAGCCGACGCGTAAATTCTGATACGAATGGAGTTGACATCGGCGGTTGCGAGCGCGCCATGTCCGCGATCACGAGCACCAGGCTCTTCGGATCCGTCGCTGCGACCGCCGCCATCTGCTCTGCCCAGGCGCTAGCGAGGTCGCAGTCGATTCTGTCGGCGGCGATGCGAATGGCAACGCGCCGCAGGTTCTCAATTAACGCCAATCGCAGCATGATGGGGATAGCCCATAACTCGCTTAATTTGAGCGTGTTAACCGTCTGATAGGCCGCGACGAAACGGTTGAGACTTTCCGAGTCCACCCGTCCATCTCCGTGCGAAATGATCTCCAGCGCGATATCGTATACACGCGGCAATCCAGCTGAAGGGCCATTCAATAAACGAGGTAATTCCCGACTATACCCCTTAGGCATGTGGCGCCTGGCGGTACGGATCTGTTCTTCAACTAAATAGAAATTATCAAGCAGCCATTCGCTGGCCGGCGTGATCTGCTGGTTGGCTCTTACCGCCGTTGTGAGTCGTCTGCAGACGTCGATCAAAACCGCTTCATTTGCCGCCAGTCGCGTCATCAGGTGATCCTGCGGACGTTCCTGTGTCACTTTGTGCATGGCAGCGAGACGCCTGCCACGCTGTTCCATCTGATCGGCGCTAAGCAGTTCCGAGCGTAGCGGCGGCTCATTGAAGGCATCCTTTAGGGGGATGCCGCCGCGCAAGTTCGCACTCAACCGGCGCAAATATCGGAAGAAACGATTGTTATGGGTCTCCATTTAGAAATGCACTCCATTTTGGATAGGAATCTTTACGCCCATTTCCCGGCAATACCAATAATTTGATGAATCGGAATCTAGCATAGCGCCTCTTGTAAAAGTGCATATCCAGCTGGAATGAATCACTGGAATGAAATGGAACTGAGTAGCCATTACTGGCAAGATGCAAGGTATAGCCTATTCGTCATACACGCATATCCTAAAGAGCCGACCGTTAGGGTATCCAGAGAATGCTTCCTTACAGTGACGGCTGGCCAAGAACCACTCACGTACGATTCAGGGAGGCCTTGACCAAATATCTGGGTTAGGGATTCCAGACAGCGTCGCCGACATAGGCAGATCATTAGATCTTAATCAAAACTTATCCTTTATCGGCTCCCGCTTACCTTCGCGTCATTTTGGATTCGGAATTGAAATCAAGTCTCCGCTGTGACTATGAGGATCTGATTCATTTTGTGTAGAGAACCTTTCTGCTGGCTACTCACAACTATACTCATCACACTTCAAAATTCGGTTTTTATAATTCCTCACCCGGCCTTCTCCCAGCGGGAGAAGGTATATACGATGATAAAAAATACAATGGCTACGGTTAATCAATGCAGCGATCTACCATCATTTGACTCGCATGGCATTCTTGACAGATACCACGCCCTTGACACTGCGCGCGACTTCGATCGCCTTATCGATATTAGCCTGGGAACTGACGAAGCCACTCAGTTGAACGACACCTTTGAAGGTTTCAACGTTGATTTCAGCAGATTTTAAGGTGGGCTCATTAAGAATTGCCGTTATGACCTTCGTGGTAATGACAGTATCATCGAAATACTCTCCAGTTCCTTCTTGCTTTGACGTTGATGCGCAACCCAAGAAAAAAGCCATTAGAGCAATTAAGAAGAAAGTGGAGAAGCGGTTATTAAGTTGTGTCATGTTAAGTTCTCCCAGATGATTGACGGAACTAAAACACCCCTTGATCCTTTTAGATTAAAGGGCGCTTGGTTTACTACCTTCGGTGCGGTATTCAATCTGAAATTCACGACCTTATTCGGTTCTCCGGAAAGTATTCGCAAAAATCAGAATTAAAACTGAAACGCCTTTCAGATCAAATTATTACAGGGATAGAGCATCTAGTATGTACGCTAGCACACATAGCCCCCCTTTTTTTGTGGGT
Organism: Nitrosomonas sp. Nm58; assembly: GCF_900107335.1. Taxonomy (NCBI): domain Bacteria; kingdom Pseudomonadati; phylum Pseudomonadota; class Betaproteobacteria; order Nitrosomonadales; family Nitrosomonadaceae; genus Nitrosomonas; species Nitrosomonas sp. Nm58. Next base: position 21,272 of record NZ_FNPQ01000040.1, read on the forward strand.
TACTCAAGTTTAGACATTCAGCATCAAAAGAGCTGCCATTAAGGCAGAAACAAAGTAGCGATACGAGGCGTGAAATTATTCACAAAATGAGCAAAAATAACTTGACAGAAGGGAAAGTTAGTGCGGTCTCCGCCCTGCGTACGCGGGTTTTTTGGCGTATGCAGGGCGGAGACCAATGAAGGAGTTTTTACTCCTCAATTGGCTTCCTATGTCCTACGCTCAAACTGTCCGTCGTTGCCTGTCAAGCTGGATTACTCTCATCTACTTACCGCTGTACCCATGCGTTCTCGCGCTACTTTCGTCGAACTGCTGTGTGGCTGTCTGATTTCTCCCGAAGGCTGGGTGACACGTGCGATCAGCGCCCTTGTCCGGGGCCGTCACTGGACGACCTATTACAAACTCCTGGAACGCGGCAGCGTCCGGACACTACGGCTGGCGCGCGCCTTGTTTGAGGTGGTCAACAATGCATTGCCAACGGAGGCGCTCAGTCTGGTCATCGACGATACGCTGATTCCACGCCAATCCGAGAAGGCGCCGGGCAGCACCATTCGGGACGATCACGCAAAGAAGAGCAACAGGCCGCAGTTTCTGCTGGCGCAATGCTGAGTTACATTGGGCGTCAGCGTGCTAGGCCGCGCGGGCAGGAGGTACGTGTTGCCGATTGTGTCCCGTTCAGTTCCCACCACCGGCAATCGCAACAAATTGACTATTTATTGCGCTGGCGTTAGTGCGCAGTCTGGCCCCAGTGATGATGAAAAAATCCGTCCGGTTGCTGTTCGATGCCTGGTTCATGCGGGTGAGGCTGGTATTGCCGCTACTGTCGCGAAAGATGCGGATTATCGGTCAGGCGCGGCGCGATGCTGCATTATTCATGCCGCCAGACGTGTTATCCAAGCCTCGACGTGGACGACCCAAAACCTACGGGATCAAAATGACACCCGATGCGATCCGGAATTTACCGCTAACCGAAATCAAGCTGACACTCTATGGCAAGGAGCAGTTGGTTCGCCTGCGCACCGTGGTTGCAATGGTGCGTTTTCTGAAAGGAGCGCCGGTGCGCGCGGTATGGTGCGAATTCTACGATACGAACAAACAGCATTGGTCAAAAACACGCTTGGCTATTGGCAACCGAAACGGAGTTGCGTGCCGAAGCAATACTGTATCTGTACGCACATCGCTGGGGCATCGAACCCTTGTTTCACAACTTGAAGCGCTGGTGGGGTGTGAACAATCTGTGGCAGCAGAAACGCACTGCGCTGGAGTTATGGATGCAGATTCGCTCGACAGCGTGGACGCTGGTTCAGCTATTGAGCCTGATCGTGGAAGAAGCTTTTCCTGTCGAGGTCGTAGCGCCATGGCGCAACAAACAACCCCTGACCGGCGGTTTGGTGGCGCAGTGGCTGCGCATGGAATTTTACTTTACTTGTTTTCAGGGACGGCTTCAGCCAGAAATCCTCGATATTCACTTGCCCAGAACAGCGTGGCGACCCAAGACTGCGAGTGTAGCATCGCTGTCACCAGCAAATAATATCAATCTCACTCGTTTCATTCCCAGCTTGTGTCACCGCTCAGGCGACGCAAGGGTGGTGGGTGAATGTCTAAAGTAGAGTGTGGGTTAGATAGCTGCACACAACGTATCAGGAAAATATGGTTTTATGACCTGGTTTAATGAATCCGGACATTCCAGTTAAGAGAAAATAGCTTAACTGGAGGAAGTAATGGTAACGAGGAAGCAATATACAAAGGAATACAAATTAGATGCGATCAGTCTGGTATTGGATCAGGGCCATACGA
>NZ_FNPQ01000038.1:0-23735 GCF_900107335.1 Nitrosomonas sp. Nm58
TCTTCTTACAAGCTCAAGGCTTAAGGTCGGACCGGCTTCCCCAGAAATCAGCGCAAGTTTAAAACAATTTAGTCGTTGGTTTTAATATACAAGGTCAAGCCGAAGTGGTCACGCAAAATGCGCCGCCACTCCTCCGAGGGTGGGCATATTTTCTACCGTAAACGCTAGCCAGAATGAGGACGCGTCCGCATTGACGCTCACCCGCATGCCGTCCTGCGCGAGCCGCTTAAGTCGGACCGCTTTCACCGCTAACAAGACCGCTACACCGTCCATCAGTAAACCATCAAATTCCGCCTCATGCTCCACTCGAGCTGGAATCTGGAGAAACAGCCACCTTGGCCGCCAGGCACCCAGGCACCCTTTTCGTTGGCCATTAAAGCCATCCTCTGTTAGACTGATGACGATTTAACACGACTTTGAGGCTTTAACCTGAGCGCCAATGCCATGACAACCGAACCGTGGGTCACCGCCGAGCAAGTCGCCCAGCATCTGGGCGTCGTGAAGGACACTGTCTACCGCTGGCGGGAGCGCAAGGGCCTGCCTGCGCACAAGATCGGACGGCTGTGGAAATTCCAGCTGTCCGAAGTCGATGAATGGGTGCGAGCGGGCGGGGCCGATGACGAGCCGGAGAGTGGGGACGAACAGAAATGAAGCGCAGCAGGGAAAGGATCGCGTGAGCTTGGAAGGACAACTCCTCGACCAGAAGTCCTTGCGAGCAGTGACCGGCAAGACGACAGACTGGAACGAAATCGCCAAGGATTGCATCGCCTTTGCCAATGCAACGGGCGGTCGGCTGCTGCTGGGCATCGAGGACGGGCAGGATGCGCCGCCAGCCGGTCAACAAATCCCCGCCGACCTGCCCGACACCCTTCGGCGCAAACTGGCCGAGCGCACTGTTAACGTTGCCGTGCTGCCCGATGTCGTCACCGCCCCCAATGGCGGCCAGTACATCGTGTTGCGGATTCCTCGCGGTGAGATGGATGCCGCCAAGCGCGACAAGCTGCTGCAGGCTTTGCGCGCATCCGACCGCGTCACGGCCTCGGAAGTGGTCAACCCCGGCCCGCTACCGCTGGGGGTCACACCGCAGAACGTGCTGCACACCACCGAGCGCGGTGCTGTGCGCTTCGAGGGCAACAACCGCTGGCGTCGGTATTGGGCGGTGTCATGAGCAGGCTATCGGACAACATGCGCCTTATCGGTGATAGCTGGGCGATACACCAGTTCGGCCCCCATGAATCAAAGGCTGCTATCGACCACAGCGACCAAACATGGGCGATAAAGCAAGCCACACATACCGCGCAGCCGCAGGGGAGGACGGTAACTCATGACCCAATCTGAGGCACAAACCCGGTCAGAACTGATTGACCGGCAACTCGCTCAGTCTGGCTGGAACGCCAAGGACCCCACGCAGGTTGTCGAGGAATTCGACATCCTGACCGCTTTGCCCGCAGGTGTGGCCGAACCCCGCACGCCCTACGAAGGCCACCAGTTCAGCGATTACGTCCTGCTGGGCAAAGATCGGAAGCCATTGGCCGTCATCGAGGCTAAGAAAACCAGCCGGGACGCCGCCATCGGCCGCGAGCAGGCCAAGCAGTATTGCTACAACATCCAGAAGCAGCTGGACGGTGAGCTGCCGTTCTGCTTCTACACGAATGGCCATTCAATTTACTTCTGGGACCTTGAGAACGCGCCGCCGCGCAAGGTGGTCGGCTTCCCCACGCGCGACGATCTGGAGCGCTTCGCCTATATCCGCCGCAATCGCAAACCGCTGACGCAAGAGTTCATCAACACCTCGATTGCCGGTCGTGACTACCAGATCCGCGCTATCCGCTCGGTGCTCGAAGGCATCGAGCAGAAAAAGCGCGATTTCCTGCTGGTGATGGCCACCGGCACCGGCAAGACCCGCACCTGTATTGCCATGGTCGATGCGCTGATGCGCGCTGGCCACGCCGAGAAGGTGCTGTTTCTGGTCGACCGTATCGCACTGCGCGAGCAGGCACTGGCGGCCTTCAAGGAGCACACGCCCAATGAGCCACGCTGGCCCAATGTGGGCGAAAAGCTGATTGCCAAAGACCGCCGCATTTACGTTGCCACCTATCCCACGATGCTCAACCTCATTCGGGACGAGGCACAGCACCTGTCACCGCACTTCTTCGATTTCATCGTCGTCGATGAGAGCCACCGCTCCATCTACAACACCTTCGGCGAAGTGCTCGACTATTTCAAAACCATCACCCTGGGTTTGACGGCCACGCCGACCGACATCATCGATCACAACACCTTTCAGCTTTTTCATTGCGAAGACGGCCTGCCGACCTTTGCCTACACCTTCGAGGAGGCTGTGAACAACGTGCCGCCTTACCTCTGCAACTTTCAGGTCATGAAGATTCAGACCAAGTTCCAGATGGAGGGCATCAGCAAGCGCACCATTTCGCTGGACGACCAGAAAAAGCTGATCCTGCAGGGCAAAGAGGTTGAGGAAATCAACTTCGAAGGTTCGCAGCTGGAAAAGCAGGTGATCAACAAGGGCACCAACACCCTGATCGTCCGCGAGTTCATGGAAGAAGCCATCAAGGATGCCAACGGCGTGCTGCCGGGAAAGACCATCTTCTTCTGCGCCACCAAGGCCCACGCCCGGCGCATGGAGGAAATCTTCGACAAGCTCTACCCGCACTACCACGGCGAACTGGCCAAGGTGCTGGTGTCGGACGATCCGCGCGTCTACGGCAAAGGCGGCCTGCTCGATCAATTCACCAACAACGACATGCCGCGCATTGCCATCAGCGTAGACATGCTCGACACCGGTATCGACGTGCGCGAGATCGTCAATCTCGTGTTCGCCAAGCCGGTGTATTCCTACACCAAGTTCTGGCAGATGGTCGGGCGCGGCACACGCTTGCTGGAAACCAGCAAGTCCAAGCCCTGGTGCCTTGAGAAAGATGTGTTCCTGATTCTCGATTGCTGGGACAATTTCGAATACTTCAAGCTCAACCCTAAGGGCAAAGAACTCAAGCCCCAGTCGCCACTGCCGGTGCGGCTGGTGGGCCTGCGCCTGGACAAGATCGAGAAGGTGAACGACAGCGGCCATGCCAACATCGCCACGCGCGAAATCGCCAAGCTGCGCCGGCAGATTGCCGCGCTACCCAAGGAATCGGTGGTGATCAAGGAAGCCGCCGCTGTACTGGCACGGCTGGAAGACGAAAACTTCTGGATCAGCCTCAGCCACGACCGGCTGGAATTCCTGCGCGCTGAAATCAAGCCGCTGTTCCGCACTGTCTCCGAGGCCGATTTCAAGGCCATGCGTTTCGAGCGCGACCTGCTGGAATATTCGCTGGCCGTGCTGAACGAAGACAAGGAACAGGCTGAAACCCTCAAAGCAGGCATCGTCGAACAGATCAGCGAACTGCCGCTCTCGGTCAGTTTCGTGAAGCAGGAAGAAACCCTGATCCGCGCCGCGCAAACCAGCCATTACTGGGCCAAGGCCGACGAAAACGCCTTCGATGACATGGTGGCCAAGCTCGGCCCGCTGATGAAATTCCGCGAGCAAAGCACCAGCCAGGAGCAAACCCACCTGGATCTGGCTGATGAACTGCACAAGAAGGAGTGGGTGGAATTCGGCCCGCAGCATGAGGCGGTCAGCATCACCCGCTACCGCGAAATGGTCGAGGCGCTGATTGCCGAGCTGACCGAACACAACCCGGTGCTGCAGAAAATCAAGAACGGCGAGACGGTCAGCGCGATTGAGGCCAACGAACTGGCCGAACTGTTGCACGAAGAGCACCCGCACATCACTGAAGACCTGCTGCGTCAAGTTTACAAAAACCGCAAGGCGCGCTTCATCCAGTTCATCCGCCACATTCTGGGCATTGAAGTGCTCAAGAGCTTTCCGGACGAAGTCAGCGCGGCGTTTGATCAGTTTATCCAGACCCACACCACGCTCAGCAACCGGCAGATGGAGTTCCTCAATCTGCTGAAGCACTTTATCATCGAGCGCGAAAAGGTGGAGAAGAAAGACCTGATCAACGCCCCCTTCACGGTCATCCACCCGCAAGGTATCCGTGGCGTGTTCAGTCCGGCCGAAATCAACGAAATCCTGCAGCTGACCGAGCGCCTGGCGGCATGATGACTATGAACCACGAAATACACGAAAGACACGAAAAGATTCTTTTCAAAGAGGAGTGTTATCAGATTCAGGGGGCTATTTTTGACGTGTACCGCGAGATGGGATGTGGTTTTCTCGAAACCGTCTATCAGGAATGCATGGAACGGGAGCTGGCAACACGAGAAGTTCCTTTTGTTTCCCAGCCAGAGCTGAAGCTACACCACAAAGGCGAATCACTGCGACCAATCTACAAGCCAGATTTTGTCTGCTTCGGGAAAATCATTCTTGAACTGAAGGCCGTCAAAGAGATTGCACCTGAATATAAGGCCCAAGTGATGAATTATTTAAAAGCAAGCAGGCTGAAACTTGGTTTGCTCATCAATTTTGGTTCCTATCCACAGGTTTTAACAACCCGACTGGCGCTATAACATTTTCATGTTTTTCGTGGTTAACAAGAAAGTTTAAAAATGCTACAGAACAACCCCGAACTCAAAAGCAAGATCGACCAGCTCTGGAACAAATTCTGGAGCGGCGGCATCAGCAACCCGCTCACCGCCATCGAGCAGATTACCTATCTGCTGTTCATGAAACGGCTCGACGAGTTGGATCTCAAACGCCAGGCCGGCGCGGAATTCATTGGAGAGAGGTGCGCCTCGAAGTTCGATGGCAAGTGGATTCCACCAGAATATCGCGCACGGCGAGAAGAAAGGGATACAGATGCCGAATGGGCGAAAAAGCTGGAAGACGAGAAGCACTATGAGATCGACAAGCAAACCCTGCGCTGGAGCGAATTCAAGCACATGCAGGCCGAAGAGATGCTGCAGCATGTGCAGGGCAAGGTGTTCCCCTTCCTCAAAGACCTCAACGGCACCGAGTCCAACTTTACCCGCCACATGAAGAACGCCGTGTTCATCATTCCCAAGCCAGCTTTGCTGGTGGAAGCGGTAAAGACCATCGACGACATCTTCGAGGTAATGGAGCGCGACTCGCGTGAGAACGGCCAAGCCTTTCAGGACATCCAGGGCGATGTCTATGAAATGCTGCTGTCCGAAATCGCCACCGCTGGCAAGAACGGCCAGTTCCGCACCCCGCGCCACATCATCAAGCTGATGGCTGATCTGGTGCGGCCCCAGCTGGGCCACAAGATTGCGGACCCGGCATGTGGTTCCGGCGGCTTCCTGCTCGGTGCCTACCAGTACATCGTCACCCAACTGGCCATCAAGGCGGGCACCAAAGACCTCGCCCCCGATGAAGATGGCTTCGTGCGCACCTCGGTCGCCGCCGCGCTCACCGAGAAAGCGCAGGCCATTCTGGCCAGTTCGCTGTGGGGCTACGACATCGACGCCACCATGGTGCGCCTGGGGCTGATGAACCTGATGATGCACGGCATCGACGAGCCGCACATCGACTACAAGGACACCCTCAGCAAGAGCTATACCGAGGAATCCGAATACGACATCGTGATGGCCAACCCGCCCTTCACCGGCAGCATCGACAAGGGGGACATCAACGAAGCCCTGCAGTTGGGCACCACCAAGACCGAGCTGCTGTTTGTCGAAAACATCTACCGCCTGCTGAAGAAAGGCGGCACCGCCTGCGTGATCGTGCCGCAGGGCGTGCTGTTCGGCTCAGGTGGCGCGTTCAAGACGCTGCGCCAGTTGCTGGTGGAGCGCTGCGAACTCAAGGCCGTCATCACCCTGCCCAGCGGCGTGTTCAAACCCTATGCCGGGGTCAGCACCGCCATTCTGCTGTTCACCAAGGTCTGGGGGCCGAAGGACAAAGTCACCCAGCCTGCTACCGAGCACGTCTGGTTCTACGAAATGGCCGCCGACGGCTATTCGCTGGACGACAAACGCAGCAAGCAGGAAGGCTTTGGTGACCTGCAAGACATCATTGCCAGGTATCACGCTCGCAACCCAGCCGCCGACACCGATCGCACCGCCAAGTGCTTTATGGTGCCGCGCACCGAGATCGCTGACGAGAAGAACAGCTACGACCTCTCGCTCTCCCGCTACAAAACCGATGTATTCGAGGAAGTGCACTACGACGCACCGGGCGTGATTCTGGATCGGCTAATCCAGGCCGAGGTGGGCGATGTGGATGAGGCGGAGCTGGCCAAGGTGCAGAGCGGCATTGTGCGTGAGTTACTGGAACTAAAGGAGATGATTGGATGAGGAACGCCAGTGACTTACCAAAAAATTGGCGCACTTACAATTTACCTGAATTGCTTTTCTTTCAAGAAGGCCCTGGTGTTAGGAATTGGCAGTTTACAGAGCAAGGAGTTAAGTTACTCAACGTCCGCAACATAAATTTTGGAAAACTAAACCTAGATGCGACAACCATACATATTTCAAAGGAAGAAGCCTACGGGAAGTATGCCCATTTTTTAGCTGATGCCGGCGACTTGGTAGTAGCAAGCTCAGGTATTGTTGTCGATAACTTTCATAACAAAATTGCTTTCATTTCTGCTGAGCATTTACCACTATGCATGAACACCAGCACCATCAGATTTAAAGTAATTAACCAAGAACTATTAAGCATAGATTTTTTTAAGATATTTCTAGGAACAAATAACTTCAAATCTCAACTGAAGAAGCTAATCACAGGTTCCGCCCAACTAAATTTTGGTCCAAGTCACTTAAGAAAAATACAAATCCCTCTCCCACCAATTGACGACCAAATCCGCATTGCCCATCTGCTTGGCAAAGTGGAAGGGCTGATCGCCCAGCGCAAACAACACCTGCAACAACTCGACGACCTGCTCAAGAGCGTGTTTCTGGAGATGTTTGGCGATCCGGTACGGAATGAGAAGGGGTGGGAACTACACTCACTGGGGTCTATCGGCAACGTACAAGGCGGTTTACAGGTTACGACGAAGCGTAATGACTACGAACTAAACGCTCCTTACCTCAGAGTTGCCAACGTCTACCGTGACAGACTCAACTTGAGTGAAATCAAGCGAATCGGCCTAACACCAGCAGAGCTAGACCGCGTTCGCCTACAACAGGGCGACCTATTAATTGTTGAGGGACATGGCAATCCAGAGGAAGTTGGTCGATCTGCGGTGTGGGATGGATCAATCGAAAGTTGTGTTCATCAAAACCATTTGATTCGTGTTCGAGTTGATTCATCCCGGATTACACCTTTCTACGCCAGTTTCTTTGTCAACTCGCCTGGTGGAAGGCGGCAGATGTTTAGAGCTGGGAAAACGACCTCTGGGTTAAATACCATAAGCAGCAAAAACGTGAAGGAGACAATGGTGGTGGTACCACCGTTAGAACTCCAAAACAAATTCGCAATCATTGCCGAGAAAGTCGAAGTCATCAAATCCCGCTATCAACAAAGCCTCGCCGATCTGGAAGCCCTCTACGGCGCGCTGAGCCAACAGGCTTTCAAGGGCGAATTGGATTTGTCGTGCTTCCCCTTGCCACAGCAACTTCGAAAGGCAGGTAATCGATGCGCCACGAATTACGCGAAATAAGAAATACAAGGGATGAGTATAATGACCATTAACAACATCGAAATCGAAAATGTCCGAGGTATCGAGTTACTTAGAATCCCGGACAAGATTTTAAAGAATCGCCCTAACATTTTGGTTGCTGCCAACGGCTTTGGTAAAACCTCCATTGCTGTTGCATTCAAAAGCATTGCCAGTCAAACATCCCTCAAATTGCATGACGAAGCGCGGCATCTGCATAGCGCAACAAAACCCGCAAAAATTAGTTTGGATATTGCTGATAAAGGACTAACAAAAAAGCTATATGTAACTGAAGCCGCGCACTCCAATGAGATTCGCAAAAACCTCGACATTCATGTGATCGGTGATATGCGGCGCATCAAGGCCAGCGCCAGAAATATGGGAGGGTTTCCAAGAGCAAGTGCCAAACAAGTTATTGACCCAATTGTTATCTGCAATAAGCCAAATGAGGTTGCTAACCCTTACAAAGTTTCCGCTACTAAACAGGCGTTTGGTAATCGCGGTCGTTTGCTGCAAAACCTAGACAACGCACTTTTCGCATCACCACAGTTCATCATGCGCTCGACTGAATTTATGGAGGCAATCACTCCATTGATAAAAGAGCGAAGATGGACAAAGATTGAAACAATACAAGCAACAATTTCCGCTCATAGTGGTGACAACGCGGAAGCCATTAGTGCTGCCACTGCTGACATCGAACAAATACTTACTGAGGCCGACTTCAAGTTGGCAGTGCAGATCATCGTCGATACTTCTGATCAAGATAAAAACACTGCATTTTTGTCGCTTTGGCAACTGGTGTTTCTTGTGAGAGAAAATCTAGCGCAACTAAACGGCTATTTGGAATGGTTGCGTTATAAAGAAATCAAAAAGTCGTTGAAAACGCATGTGGCTGATCTTAACAGTTCGTGGAAAGATGCCAACGTAAAGGAAACCAAGGGGAAGCTGGTTGTTGAGTTACCAGACCCATCACATATCTCCAATGGCCAAAGAGATATTCTTTTACTAGTAGCTATGTTTCATGTGGCGAAACATCAGCTGACCAAGGAAAAAGCCATTCTCATCATCGACGAAGTATTTGATTATTTGGATGATGCTAACTTAACCGTTGCCCAGTACTACATCACCGAGCTTATTGAAGATTATAAGCGACAAGGCAGGGCAATCTACCCGATCATCCTCACCCACTTGAACCCAGCATTTTTCAAGAACTACGTCTTCAGCAACCAAAACGTCATCTATCTAGACAAGAACCATTCGTTCGATTCTTGCGACGCAATGAAGAAACTAATTTCCGCCAGAAATGATGAGAGTGTTGGCGAGGAGATTAAAAACAATATTTCAAAATATTTTGTTCATTATCATACGGATAAATTTGATTTCTCTGCAGACCTCCAAACGATAAGTGGAACCCGGTCTAGCTGGGGAAAGCATGGAAAATTTCAGGCGTTTACTGAAGAAGAGTTCAATAAATACAAAAACAACCAACCCTATGATCCGTTAGCGATTTGCGCCATAACGCGCAGAACCATTGAGATGCTTGCCTATAGACAAATCGAACATCTACCAGGTGCAAACGGCTTCTTTAATGTTAAGAAAACTAGCCAAAAGCTTGATTGGGCCAGCCAGCGCGGGGCTATCGTTCCTGAAACGCACTATCTTCTACGCGTTATCTTTGACGACGGTTTACACTGGAATTTGGGCAGAGATAATACGATCCCCATCGTCGCAAAGCTGGGCAATTCGATCATCAAAAAGTTAATTGTTGAGCTTGTGTCTCCACTCTTGCCTATGGGAAATGCGCCATGATCGAGAATGGCAATAAGCTGCCGTTGCTTGTCAACAATCCCGTTCCGTACACGGCATTGACGAGCGCTACAAGGCCAAGTTCTGCGGAGAGAATGACGGCAAGTACTGGCTCACGCAGGTGCTGGACATGAAATATTCGGGTTAATTGGGGCTCAATATTACTCCCAGCAAGGAGGCGGGTGTATCACATCGGGTGAGTTATGAACGCAAAGAGCGGCAAATACCGCTCTTTGTAGGTTTCTGGTTTCTGGTTTCTGGTTTCTGGTTTTAACCCGATTATTTCTTGGCAACTGCGCCCTTGAAAGTTGCGCCGGCAGAGAATTTCGGCACGGTTGTCGCAGCAATCGAGAGCTTCTCGCCGGTCCTGGGATTCTTGCCTTCACGGGCAGCGCGTTGAGTTGTTTTGAATGAACCGAAACCAGGCAGCGTCACGTCATCACCGTTACTCACGGTTTCAACGATGGTATCCAGCACGGCATTCAAGGCACGACCTGCATCAGCCTTGGTTAAGTTGGCGCGGATGGCAATCTGCTCAATCAGTTCGGTCTTGTTCATCGCTTAAAATACTCCTGTGGGTTGAGAAGCCCGCAGTATAACCGGTTAGGCTTTGTTGTCAGCATGAAATCGATGAGAAAATACCAAAGTACCTTTATGGAACCAATTGGACTACAACGGGCTTTTAATTGGAGATTGCCATGTCTGTGAACGTAAAGTTATCAAAGAATCTGGTCGCTCAGGCCAAGCGTTACGCGCAAATTCAGCATCGCTCGGTACCCAAGCAAATCGAATACTGGTCACAGATTGGCAGAATCGCTGAGGAAAATCCCGATTTACCGTTCAGCATGATTCGCGACATCTTACTCGCTGATCAGGAGGAGCCTGTCGGCGAATATAAGTTCGGCTGATGCGATTGCTTGTTACCTCTGCGTTCGAGCGTGCAGTAAAAAAGCTGCATCCCCAGCAGAAATCTGAGCTTGATGAGGCAGTACGTACCATCGCTAACCATCCTGAGCGTGGTGAAGCGAAGGTGGGAGATCTTCGTGGCGTTCGAGTCTACACGTTCCGTTTATCGAACCAGTTGTGCATGCTGGCTTACCGTATTCTCGATGAGAATAGCCTGAAACTGCTGATTCTTGGAGCTCATGAGAATTTTTATCGCGATCTCAAATGGCAGGAGAAGTAGTTTTTTAGGCTAAAACTGCTTTGCGCTGTGAAGCCACGCCAGTAAAGGTTTGTTCACATCCAGCCAGCATTGCCTGTTTGCCGGTAAATAATTCCCAGCGGCGCGCAATCACATCACAATACTTCGGATCGAGTTCCATCAGACGAGCTTGACGTCCCGATTTCAGGACGTGAGGAGTTGCGGATGGCGCGCTCCACCAACTCCACGGGTCTCATCGTGGGATGGAGATCATTCTTGGTTGGTTTATTGAAAAACCACACACCCCCTAGTCGCGGCCGCCACACCAGTAGTGCGATGCTCCCTCACGCCAGCCGTACAAAATAGGTTCATATTGCCGCTGATAATCGACCCGCCCTAAGAGGCTGTTTGGAGATTCTGAGTGCTAGCCCCAATATTGCACAAGCATTAAAAACAGGAGCGAATTTGCCGGATATTCATTTTTCATTTGCATGAATCGTATTGCTACTCAGAATTTGTTGTTGAGCAAAGCGCTTTTTTGTATTCTCCGGTGAAAGTCGCAACAGAAATGGGGCTTTCTTTAGTTACAGGAGACATAGATCATCTACCACATGGTTTAATCTACCACATGGTTTATTTTATGCGGTAAAAGTCAGTGATGATCATGGAAATGCGTTATCCAGGAGTAAGCTTGGCGGAAACCTGGAAGAAAAGTTTCTGGTAGGGACAGCTACTTGCGAGTAGAAAGCGAATACGGCGGGTATTGCGCAGGATGACGGCACCGATTTTAATCAGTTTGAGGCGTAATGTGCCCACATAGACATGAGCCAGCCCATCATGCTTGCAGCTTGCCTGCCGACGATTATCTTCCAGCACCTGAGCAACGGCTTTACTCAGCTCAATGTGCTTAGGACCCGAATATTTCATAAATTGGCACGTGCCAATTTATGAAATATTCGGGTTAGCGTGTCAATGCTATTTGTCTCCGACCACGGAGCCTGCAGAACTGGATCGAAGACAGAATCAATAAGAAGTGGCAGCATAAGGGTGGCTAGTTGGAAGGCGGAAAATATAGGGTAGTTCAGCAACCAATCGATTACAATCATTGTCGACATCCCATACGTGACGATCAATACGTTACAGACTGCAGGAATCTTCGTCACCCCAAAAACAATGATTATGTTCAATTGTAATTAAGGAGAAAGTCATGGCTGCCATGATGAAAGCTGCTGTATTCGTTAAGCCCGGCCGGATCGAGTTGACTGACAAACCCATTCCAAATATTGGCCCCAACGATGCGTTGGTGAGAATAACCACGACCACCATCTGTGGCACGGATGTCCACATTCTCAAAGGAGAATATCCCGTTGCCAAAGGCCTGACCGTCGGTCATGAACCTGTGGGTGTAATAGAAAAACTCGGAAGTTCGGTTCAGGGATACAAGGAAGGTCAGCGTGTGATCGCTGGCGCTATTTGCCCCAGTTTCACTTCCTACGCCTGCCAGGATGGCTACCCCTCCCAGGATGGCAGCTACCTGATTCCGGCAGGGCAATGTGGATCCCACGGCTATAAGGCGACGGCGGGCTGGCGCTTTGGCAATCTGATCGACGGGACCCAGGCGGAATACGTTCTGGTCCCGGATGCACAAGCCAATCTCGCGCCTGTTCCCGATGGCCTGACTGATGAGCAAGTACTAATGTGTCCGGACATCATGTCCACCGGGTTCAAAGGTGCGGAGAACGCCAATATCAAGATCGGCGACACGGTCGTGGTATTCGCACAAGGCCCGATTGGCTTGTGCGCGACGGCCGGCGCACGCTTGCTGGGAGCTACTACCATCATCGCCATTGACGGTAACGACCATCGCCTGGGTATCTCGAAAATGATGGGTGCCGACATCACCTTGAACTTCAAGAACTGCGATGTCGTCAGCGAGATTATGAAACTCACCGAAGGACGCGGAGTCGATGCAGCCATCGAAGCACTAGGCACCCAAGCGACCTTTGAATCCGCGCTGCGCGTACTGAAACCAGGTGGCACGTTGTCTAGTCTCGGCGTCTATTCCAGCGATCTGACGATTCCGTTATCCGCGTTCGCCGCGGGTTTGGGCGATCATCGTATCAACACGGCGCTCTGCCCAGGGGGCAAAGAGCGTATGCGCAGACTGTTGAACGTAGTCGAATCTGGCCGCGTCGATCTCGAGGTGCTGGTGACGCACCAGTACAAATTGGATGATATCGTCTCCGCATACGACCTGTTCGCGAACCAGCGGGACGGTGTCTTGAAGGTAGCGATTAAGCCCTTCTAACGCGAATTTATGAAATATTCGGGTAAACATATTGCGCCCGATTTGAGATGAATCTGATGGATGGAATGATTTCAAGATGGCCAGGGAAAACAGGGAGAATGAGGTTTTTTACAGTCTCAACGTTAATAATGGAGTGCTTTGGCTAAATTCTGATTTATTTAACAACGACCATCTGCGCCCTCCAGCAGCCTGCGATAGTCCGCGACGGTGGCGTCGACCGAAAACTCGGCAGCACGTGCTCGTAAGCGTGCCGCATCCGGAGGAGCTGCCAAGGTCGTAAGTATCGCACTCGCCATCGCTTCAGGATTTCCGATCGGCACCAGCGAACCGTAGGTGCCATCCTGCAGGATCTCACGCGGACCGCTCGGGCAATCGGTACTGATTACGGGACATCCGCTCGCCAACGCTTCCGCCAGCACTAGCGCAAAGCCCTCCCATGCCGACGACAAGACAAATAGAGAGGCGCGGCTCATCCAGGCGAAGGGGTTGTCGACGAAGCCGGGCATGAGGACGTCGTCCTGCACGCCGAGTTGGTGGCAGAGCGTCTCGAGCATCTTGCGCTCGCTGCCTTCGCCCAGAATGGCCAGTTGCAGATCGCGTTGCTTCCGCGCGATGGCAAAGGCACGGATAAGCGTGGGGAAATCCTTCTGGCGGTGCAGGCGACCGACGCCGAGGATGATCGGACGCGAGCGGTCAGTGAGCCAGGGGTGCTCGACCGGCATTTCACCGGCGCGGGCGATCGCTTCGGCATCGACAGGATTATAGATCAGCGTGATCAGCTCCTCGGGGAGGCGCGTTGTCTGGGCTAGGTCCTGCGCCACCCCGCGGGATACGGCGGCGATCGCGTCAGCTTCCGGGTAGAAGCGCCGAACGAGCCCAGGGTAGGCCCGGCGAAACACGCCGTGGCCGCGGTGCGCCACGATTGACAGTGTATTGTGCTCACTGACTACCAGCCGGGCAGGGACGCCGGCGGCCGCGCGCGCGATGATTGCCGCAAGATTGGACTGGGTTCCCGCTGCTAGAATAGCGTCGGGCTTCGCAGTACGCAGATACTCTATAAGCGCAGGGAGGCGCCGGAACATGTCCGGCTTGAGGGGTGTCAGGAGGGGCAACAGCCGAAACGCATCGCGAGGACGCGCCTTGAGCAATGCAAGATCGCTGGAGAACACATTGCTGTGAGGCAGACATCGAATGCTCGCGCCTGGCGGCAGCTTGGAAATTGTTCCGGCGTCATGGCCCGTCAGGACCTCCACCTGAATGCCGGTCTTCGCAAAGGCTTCGGCCAGCAGCAGAACGATGCGCTGCATTCCACCACCCTCGAGTGTGCGCACAATCAGTGCGAGCGAGCGGATCGGCAGGGCCGCCATGATCGTCAGCCTACCAAGCCAGCAAATGGAACTTTGGCATCAGCACACGATACCTGTCGCCAATGCGGCCGCGTCGCTGGCCGGTACGCGTTCGCCATATCGGCTATCCGAGAGAATTTCGCGCGAGCGCCAGCCATAGAATTCCCGGTCTCACGAAAGAAATACGTTGCCGCTTTATTGCATATTAGATAAATATTGAGCTCCAGTCCTTTCTCAACATATTCGTCCGCAGGTGAGAGAAAACCAGCAGGAATGCGATACTGTAATAGGGGCAATATACACACAACAGAATCAATCTCAGCTCGCTGCAGGAAAGGCAGCGTCGATATGTCAGAAGGAACGAATGAAATGATGGCTGTCATGGCAGGTACTTTTAGTACATGATGAGTCATACAGTATAAAACACTCATTTAGCGAATAACAATGACAGGATGTGTGAAAGTTTTTGCCTGGCTTATCCACGTTCCGGCCTGATCAACTTATATCATGTGGCGACCATGCCAGAGATTGAGCAGCGTTATAACATTACGCCCTCTACCGATATTTTGGTTATTCGTGATCGCGTCAATAGTCAGGCAAGATCAATAATGCTCCCGGGGTTGACTTCCCATGGGATTTCTAAATCACTGGCGATAAAGCCAATGTTTAAACACGCGTTTTGTCGTCAACGCTGCCTTATTCCTGTCGCTGGTTTCTATGAATGGAAATTTCTGGCAAGAGGTAAAGCCAAACAACCATTTTATGTCTCTGCCATCAGGGTCAGCAGTGTTGTGGTCACTCTGTTCTAACCAGGCGCAAATCTGCTGCACTTCTTGCTTGAGTCTTTTCAGTTTCTTGGCATCGCGTTGAGCTGTGGCTTCGTCAGTGGGAGCTGTGCTAGCCCGAATATTTCATAAATTTGCGTGATGATCACGCAGGATTTTGATTAATAGGGAAGTCTTGAGAAGGAGGGGTGTAGTGATTCATACACCCGACTGAGCAAAATCTTTCTTATTAATCAAAAGACAAGTGAGGGCACGTGCTAATTTATGAAATATTCGGGCTAGGCCTGGCGATGCTTGTTGATGATATTCTGGTCCGCCGCTTCCATCTTGGCGGCTGGACACGATAACATTCGATGCTCCAGTCTTGTGGCGACTCGACCGATACAGCATGTCTCACCTGCTGATGGCCAATACGAAGGCAGCGCGATATTCACGGATCCGCCTTATGGTATCCACTATGCCAACTTTGCCTGCGACAAGCTGCGCGGCACGAGTCAGCCTATCCTGAACGACAACCTCAGCAAGAATTTCGGATCTTTCCTTGAAGCGACTCTGGCACCGACACTCAACCTTTTGCGATGTCTTCCACGCTTAGCGACAAAATATCATCTGCAGCGGGTTGTACCAGTTTTACGTTTACAGAGATGGTAATTTCCAGATCAAAAGTTCATTTTTACCCAATTGGTTCCATAAAAGAATCCCGATAAGGGTTTTATCATCAGTTTCATGATGAAAATAAAATCTAAACGGTTATACTGCGCGTTTCTCAACTAACAGGAGCATTCTCAGTATGAACAAGACAGAACTGATTGAACAAATTGCCGTTCGCACCCATTTAACCAAAGCCGATGCAGGCCGTGCCGTGAATGCGGTGCTTGACACCATCGTTGAAACCGTGAGTAACGGTGATGACGTGACGCTGCCCGGCTTCGGTTCATTTAAAACAGTCCAGCGTGCTGCTCGTGAAGGCAAGAACCCCAAGACAGGCGAGAAACTTTCGATCGCTGCAACAATCGCACCAAAATTCACTGCTGGCGCAACTTTCAAGAGTGCAGTTGCCAAGAAATAACTCGGCTAAAACTGAAACCCAGAGAAAGCGGAGTTTGCTGCCCTTCGTCTTTGTGACTTCCCTGGTGAACGCGCTGTTCCTTGGTTCTGTCAGGCTGAATCCGCAAAAATGATGGGCAAATAATTGAAGGCCTCAATGAATATTTCGATACGCGCTTACGTTCGTCACCATGGCGTAACTGACCCCGTCATAACCAGCGCGCGCAGTCAACGAAATAATCAAAGGGCCGCTTCACGCCTCGTGAAATCAGGGTGATGTTCTGGAACATGTTAGCTTGTGGCGCCTCTTGAAAGTCAGATTAAATTGCTTAAAAATATGATGCTACAAGGAAATTTTTCATAGCACGCTGTTTCTTTACAAAAAAATAAAGCCAAACTAACGATAGATATCAAACTAAGTAAAGTTAAACTCAAGTCGCATCACACTATTTCCAATAGCCTTCAATTAATTGGTATAGACTGGCAAATACATTCCCCGCTCAATTTCTCATATCATGACAATATCCCAATCTCCTCAACTTTCCAGTAAGGATATCATGCTGTCCCTTATGATAGGGGCAATAGGCGTAGTCTACGGCGACATTGGCACCAGTCCCCTCTATGCCATGAAGGAGGCTTTCAATGGCGCACATGCTCTTTCACCAGAGCCACAAAACATCCTTGGCGTTCTCTCGTTGGTCTTCTGGGCGCTGACTATTGTGGTGTCACTCAAGTATGTGCTTTTCATGATGCGCGCTGACAACAAGGGAGAAGGCGGCATCATGGCGCTGATTGCGCTGACGCAACGGATAAAGAAAGATAATTCACGGCTACGCGGGCTCTTAGCTTCACTTGGGTTATTTGGTGCGGCGCTCTTTTATGGAGACGGCATGATCACTCCGGCCATCTCGGTACTCAGCGCTGTGGAGGGGATAGCGGTTACCGCCCCGGCACTGGAGTCCTGGGTCATTCCTCTAGCAGTAGTTGTTTTGGTGCTACTGTTTCTGTTTCAGCCGCGCGGCACTGCTGGGATAGGGAGGCTGTTTGGCCCTATCATGGTAGGTTGGTTTCTGGTATTAGCACTCCTAGGAGTAATCAACATTATCCAGCACCCTCTCGTGCTCAAGGCGATGAACCCGGCCTATGGTATTGACCTACTGCTACATCATGGGTGGTTTGGATTTTTGGTGCTGGGCACTGTGGTACTAGCAATCACGGGAGCTGAGGCACTTTATACTGACATGGGTCATTTTGGCCGGCGACCGATCCAGTTTGCCTGGTTTGGATTTGTCTGGCCGGCATTGCTGCTAAATTATTTTGGCCAAGGAGCGTTGCTGCTAAGTGATCCAATGGCAGCGCGCAACCCATTCTATCTGATGGCTCCCTCATGGGCGCTCTATCCCATAATTGCCCTTGCCACAGCTGCAACGGTCATCGCTTCGCAGGCAGTGATCACAGGCGCCTTCTCGGTCACCCGGCAGGCTATCCAGCTTGGCTATATTCCCCGGATGCAGATGCTACACACTTCGGAACGCGAGGTGGGGCAGATTTACATCCCATTTGTGAACTGGCTCCTAATGCTGGGAGTGGTGGCACTGGTAGTAGGGTTTGGTTCCTCTAGTAATCTAGCGGCAGCCTACGGCATAGCCGTAACCGCCACGATGGCCATTGATACGCTATTGGTTTTCTTTGTGATTTATGGCCTATGGCGCTGGCATTGGGCAGCGGCAGTTGCAATCATCACCGTTTTTCTCGTGATTGACCTTGCCTTTGTCAGTGCCAATCTGATGAAAGTGATTCACGGTGGCTGGTTCCCGCTGCTCATCGCAACAGTTATCTTTACTCTGCTGGCTACTTGGAAGAAAGGACGCAACATCCTGATTCAACGTCTTCAGGCTGATGCAATAGATATCGGTTTTTTCGTTACCAATATCGAAAAGCATCCACCGATCAGAGTGCCAGGCACAGCAGTGTTCTTGACTACCCGATCCACTGGTGTGCCTCATGCTCTGCTCCATAACCTAGCGCATAACAAGGTGCTACATGAACAAGTAGTGCTGCTGACGGTGGTCACTGCTGATGTTCCGTTTATACCTATGAATGAACGTACCGAAATTACATCGCTGGGAAACGGCTTCTATCGTGCTCTCTTTCATTTCGGTTACAAGGATGAACCCGATGTTCCAGCAACGCTGGCTCAATGTGAATCGCTAGGACTGAAGTTCAATATGCTTGAGACTTCCTTCTTTCTCAGCCGCGAAACCCTCATCCCCACTCATCTTCCAGGTATGGTGCCGTGGCGTGAAAAGCTTTTTATTACGATGGCTCGCAATGCCTCTAGCGCTATGACACTGTTCAAAATCCCAGCTAACCGTGTAATTGAGCTAGGAACACAAGTTGAGTTGTGAGTCGATCATAGTCACGCGCTAGAGAATATCGCCAAGAATAATTAATAGCAATGTATATAGGTAATAAAGGGTTGGGAAAGAAGCGATGCTGGTGTTTCATTACAAAAATGAGTTGTTTTATTTTAATGATTAGCTGTTTTTTTGAATGAAATGTAGTTAAATACTAGATATCGCAGCAGAAAAGCTAGTGATATTAATTGCAATCCAACAGAGAACCGATTGTTCATCGGTCCCAGTTCCGAAGCAGTTACCATAAGTAGTATCGATTTGAATGTGATCAGAATACATCCAATATCGAAAACCAACATGAAAAAATGGTCTGCCCTGATTCTGTCCAAACGTTTCAGGGATTATGGTTATGCATCTTTGATGCCTTACTGTTTGATCAGCAACTACTCCTCACAGGCAACTTGATCTTCTGCGTCTAAGCGCATGCTCTCGCGCTGAGAACCAACATCCTCTTATTCAGAGCACATCTTTCTTGGTATCCGGCCGAAGGGCCGGCATGTTAACCCAGTTAGTCTTCCCGCTTCGACATTACCTGGGTTAATTGGACACCAGCACCTTCGTATTTTTTAATCTCCTACTTCAGCTTTCTCACCCATCAGGAATTATTAAGTGGAACATCATGATAGGTTTTGACATGAGGCCCGAGATAAACTCGAGCATATATCCTTACCAGTGAGAGGCCAACGATAACAAAACTCAAAGCCAGGACAAACGCGAACAACACCTGGTCTGTATGAATATGCGTGAAAACAAGATCTATGCCGAGGAAAGAGGGTGTAATCGGAAAACCCATCAGTCCCAAGCAGGCAAGCAGAAAAATGAAAGCCTGTCCAGGGTGCTCGTAAACATGACCGTGCTTTTCTTTCAGATCAGTTCCGGGCTCCAACCTGCTCGTCCAGCTCAAACAAAGGAACCCGATCAAGCCTGAAAGAATTACACCACCCAGAAAGATTTGAAGTTCCAGATCTGTCACCTCTTCATAGAACGACATCGCCAGCGCCATCCACAGATAGTTCATGATAATGAAGAACCAGCTGAGGCGAGGGCTCATTCTCTCGGTGAAAGATTTGAGCACCACGATCAGGCCTATCAGGGCAAATAGCGTTGGCAGGAATACTTGCACTTCGGCTGGCAGTGATTGCTTGAAGTGCAAGCAAGCTAGTCCGCCGATAAAAGTTGCAGTCACAATCAAAAACCCTTGGACTCCCGACAATACAAGATTCAGCTTGCGGCCGATCCACTTCACCGGATCCCAGAAAAATACATACATAAAAGAATCGAGATTAAATTCTTTCACGCCCAGCATATACATGGAGTACCCGATCCCTTTGAAAGCCGTGTGCTCATCGGAAGACTGCCGAGGAACAAAGTGATAAAACTGATCCCGAATGAGATAGGTTACTACCGATGGCGAGACCAGCAGTTGATAGCAACGAAGGAACGCGTTACCTGCGAAATGAATCAAGGCAATATCATAAAAGCCCAACGCGATTTCGATGAAGATGATCCCGATCTGCGCGATTGAAGAGTAAGCAATCTGCGTTTTGATCGTCGATTGTACGCGAGCAATAAACGTAGCGACAATACTGGTAAACAGGCCGAGCAGGAACACGATTGACACGATAGCTATCTGGCTTTCCCAGAAAGGATAAGTGCGAAGCAGAAGAAATGCTCCCAAATGTGCCGAGAGAGAGCCATAGAAGATTGCACTGGATGGTGTCGGCCCTTCCATCGCGCGCGGCACCCATGAGGAAAATGGCAGCTGGCCCGATTTAACTGCGGCAGCGAGCACCAACATGAGGGATATCAGGATGCCCACTTCGGCGTTATCCTGGAGAGCCTGGCCAACCAGTTCCGGGTGCAGCAGCTTCGAGAAAGTAATGTTTTCATGCCACAGATGATGACTCATCCAGATAACCAGGATCAGCCCCATATCGGCAACGCGAAATACGGTAAATACCTTCAGGGCATTTTTTACCGGCAGATACCGTGCTCTATAGAACCCGATCAGCAGAAAGGAGGTGATCCCAAATACTTCCCATCCGATGAAAAGGGTCTCGAAATTTCCCGAGAATATGATGATGTTATAGCCGATATAAAAGAACAGAATCGTATTGAAAAAGCGTTTATAACCCTGTTCTCGATGCAAGTACCATCTGGAATACACCGTTATCATGAAAACCAGAAAAGAACCGACAAAAAGGTAAACCGCAGTGATCTTATCGAAATAGAGTGAAATGAAAAACTGATAACGTTCCGTATCATAAAGAATAAGCTCAACTGTCTGGAGCGTCGGATAGCCGCTGGCCAGCCAGAGCGCCAAGAATGCCCAACCAATAACCATTTGGATGCCCGTGGTAGAGTAGGCTATCCACGAGATAGCATCCTCCTTCCGCGGTGGAATGATCATGCTCAGGAAAAATCCAATTAATGGAATGAATATGAACAGTTTGAGCAGGGATGTCAGTAGCGGTGTCATTTTTGCTCCTTATCAATGAAGTAGACGGGTAAATTCTCTTGGGTTGCTTCGACAATGTTGGTGAACTCTGCTTTCTTGGCGCCTTCCATCAATTTGGGAATATCCGATATGGTTTCCAGTCCCTGCAACAAGGGCTTATACACAGTCGAGAAATTTCCGTCCTTGAATAAGTGAAGCTGACCCGTTTCCGGGTGTACCACCACGGTGTGCACCCAATAATTTTCATAAAACGAATAATTTGCTGCAGCAGCTTTGATCACCTTCAGCACTACATCAGGATAGTGCTCTATGATGACAAGGAGACGAACAGGATCGTGCACTTCGATCATCTGGCTTGGCAGACCGGTTCTCAGATCACCATCAGCGCCGTTTGCCACCCCGATAAGTCCCATAACGTTGTGGGGCAGCTTTGTTCCCGCACCCATTTTATGATTGTCAGTTCGGGAGAAAAAATACTCGAGATCAATACCTCCCATAACCGGCGCGATGGGTCCCATGGAGATGGCGAGGAACTTGCCCTCGGGATCGGCCCGGTAGTCGTAAGAACTCGATGACGCCCGTCTGTCCAGAAACAGGTTTTCGGACAAACTGCGTCTACCGACGATACAAACCGCGTTGGTGGCGTGATTGAGTTCCGGCCGGGGCTCGAATAACGAGACCGACCTGCGGCGGATTTCTTCATGAATCTCTCTGGGACTCATCTTGGTGTTGATCGACACCAGTCTTCTTGATCTCTCTTTCGCATGCAGATCCAGGGCTTCGGTAAATACCAGAGAATTTCTCTTGTGTATTGCCGCATTCTCCGGCGAGAGCTTGCTTTCATCGAAAAACGCTACCTCGTCACGCGTGGTATCGTGCAGGCCCGGAACGAATTGCGTCTCCGGTGGAATAATGATTCCTTTTGCAGCAAGTCCTTCCCTGACCTTGGGGTGATTGGCCATATAGCAGAAGGTTCTCGCATTGACCGAACCAGGTCTACCGCCACAGGCTCCACAATCGTAAGCGGCATAGTGGGGGTTGTTAACGCTAGTGGCGCCATGGCCGATGATGTAGACGATGGGAGCAAAGGTCTTTGCCACCCCATTCAGCGAGGTACTGTTCAGAACACCTTCTACCCTCTGAATCATCTCCGGAATGGTGAATCCGATCTGTAATCCGTTTTCCTTGTCTTCCGGGTTCTTATTTTCGATGGTGAGCTCCGAAACTTCGCTCATATGAGCAAAGGAGGAAGCCATAGCAGGCATATCGGACGGCCTAAAGACATTCAATGCCAACCTGAGGGCAGACACGAATCCAAGAGTCTGGGAAATCAGCCAGCCCTGAAAAAGGGAATGCGACGACTTCGAGAAATGAGCCTCTTTCTTTATCTTCCCGTTGCTGCCCACCTCTTTGACCAAGTATTTCGGGAAAACGGGAGCGGGGCAGCATTTGGTATAGAATTTTCCATTTTCCGGCTGATAATACAGCTCCACATTGAAAAACCCTGCAGTCGTAAAGGTTTCGCAATTTGGATCGAGTTGTTCGAGGTAGCGACGAAACGAAGTAAGCCGGTCATCAATACAAAAGAAAGTCTGAAAGCTTTTGTTCTCGATCTTCCTTTCCCAGCTCTTGTCCTGCTGGGCGATACCCGTCAGTACCTGGTCATAATAAGACCATTCGAAAGCGTCATGCCAGAGTGAATACGCCTCGTCCACTTCCGTTTCAGGAACATCGTCGAAAAGTGAAACCGGCCTCTCTTCCAGAATACTGCCGATAGGCTGCCAGCTTTCCCCGAAATAGGAGTCCAGCGCGTCAATTTCCATGAGGAGCTCGAAGACGATCAGATCGTGAAGTGTAATCTCCTTCGGATTGAGGAGGGATTCCGGTTGTTCCTCGATAGTGCCCACTATGCCCGACCACCCGGGATGAGCAAACTGCTGATCATACAAATACTGTTCGTAGAGCGATTCATCCCCCACAACGATCTTCAGCAGATCCTTTAACTCGCAATTGCCGGAAACGAGCAATTCTTTGGCTCTTTTGGTCTTGAAGAAACTCGTGAAACTCTTCGCCTCCATTTCCCTCAGGGCAGCAAGAAAGCCTTTATGTCCGATGGGGAAACCCCAGACGGAAATCCCCTGATCAAGATAGCTGCAAAGTATCCGGAAAAGAAGTGGATGAACCATCAAATCCAGATCGATCGGATATTTCCTCTTCCAGTTTTTTCTGAGCTGCCCTACGCGAGGGGTAACGGATTCGTCATATTTCTTGTGAAGCAGTTTTTGCATCCATTCATCAAGATGCTCGGCCCCTTTGCGCTCGGTAATGACTCTCTCCAGGACATCCTTGCGAATACGTCGGGACTCGTAGAGTTCCCTGTATTCACTCAGCGCCAGCGAGGGAAAGTAGCCAAATATTCTTTTTGCATGACGTATGCCATCATAGAACTTGAGATCCTGAAACGCGTGCAAGGTGTTATGATGAATGAAGTTTTTCAGCGGAGCTTGGTTTGGCAGGCGGTGCTTCAGATCATGCATTACCTTGTGCTTGTCGAAAACGACAGAAGTTTCCGGGAGTTCTTTTGTAGAATCCTTTACTAGCCTGATCTTTGCTTCCTCTTTTTGTACTTGTTTATCCTTATCAATTACTGCTGACATAATATATGATCCTTTTCGTGATTGTCTTCCGGGCCAAGTTTTCCCGATCACCCCAAACAACGTTCGAGCTAGTCGCCAGTCAACACCTCCTTTCTCTCAAGAAACACAATATATCCACATGATTAGTTGAATGATTTTTTAAGTTGATTGAGGAGCGGGAACGAGTTGCATACCAAGTTTTTCAGCG
>NZ_FNPQ01000037.1:0-25674 GCF_900107335.1 Nitrosomonas sp. Nm58
CACCGAATGGATCGTTGCTGGTTACAGGGAAAACTGGGCGATGCGCTCCATGCAGTACTGTGTGCAACGGGTTACAACCTACGCTGGTTGCTGCGAGCAATGGTTCGCCTGGGGCTGAAGACGGCTTTTTTACGCATTTTATTGCTTCAGCTGGTCAATTCTATCAGGAGCGAACTTCTGACTGTTGATGTGAATACTCGGCATGCTAAATCTATATTAGCAGCCGGGTGAATTTTGCAGGGCCGACTAAGTAGTTTTATTTCGAGCAATTACAATTCCTCCTGATTTGAAAGCTTAGCCGGTTTGCTTTTCTCAGAGTCTATTTAAAAATTTGATATAGCGCGCGAGCCTGCGAGAGATAAGTTTTATATGGTGGTATAGATAAAGGCGAGAGCGGTTTTTGGCATGGTGTTCAAACTCCTCTTTGTGAGTCTTCGGTTAATGCCAGGCCATGCGAATGTGCGCTCAGCGATCTATCGTTTGGGCAGAACGAAGAAACCTTTGGCCGCATCGAAATGTTTGACGGTTTCAATAGGTCTTGGGCAGTTGTTTCGGGCGATGGGTCGGTATCAGGAGCTTTGAAACAGACTCTTAGAGCAATTGAACTTCGTTCGAGTTTTCACAAATCTGTCCAGAATTATGAAAGAGAGCCGATTGTGGGGGGGTACGGTAAAGGCAAGGCACGAAGTGATTTTTGCATCAATAAATGAGTAGCCAGATTATCCATGCGCTTACTCGGAAGAGATATCACGCTTTACTTATCGGTGATCCCTCTAAATCATAGAGGGTAGTATTAGTATTTTCGGAGCTTAGCTGTTGATCGTTTTTAAGAACCTATTTATTTCTATAGTGATAGAAATAGAATAAAATTTTATGTAAAGGGAAATTTATTCCGATAAATCTATGCTTTTAATTAGACTTGCAATTTATTTAGCATGATAAAATCTGCGCACTCTTGAAAATTCATAGTCTTAACCTTATTTACTATTTCTAAAGCGTAATCTTATGAGGAATGATTATCTCGAAAGAGTACTTACCGCCCGTGTTTATGATGTTGCTGTAGAAACACCACTGGAGGAGGCAGTTAATCTTTCAGCACGTATTCATAACCAAGTGTTTTTGAAACGTGAGGATATGCAACAGGTATTCTCATTCAAGTTGCGGGGTGCTTACAATAAAATGGCAAAGTTATCCCCTGCCATGCTCAAACGAGGTGTGATAGCCGCATCAGCTGGTAATCATGCGCAAGGTGTAGCGTTGGCTGCACAGAAATTGGGCTGTTCTGCCACGATTGTGATGCCTGTGACAACTCCTCAGATCAAGATCAATGCAGTGATGGCGCTTGGTGCAACGGTGTTGCTCTATGGTGATTCGTATAATGAAGCATATGAGCATGCTTTAGAGCTTACGCAGCAAGAGCATGCTACTTTTGTTCATCCTTATGATGATCCAGACGTTATTGCAGGGCAAGGAACAATCGGTATGGAGATCTTGCGTCAGCATGGAGCAGGAATTCACGCTATATTCGTGCCGGTAGGAGGGGGAGGACTTATTTCCGGAATTGCAGCATACGTAAAAAGGTTATATCCGGATACTAAGATTATCGGGGTTGAGCCAGTTGATTCGGATGCCATGTATCGTTCGTTGCAGAAAGGACGCCGCGTTAAACTTTCACAAGTGGGACTGTTTGCTGATGGTGTAGCTGTTAGACATGTTGGTAAGGAGACTTTTCGCTTGTGCCGGGAGCTGGTTGACGAGATTCTTTTGGTGGATTCGGATGCTATCTGTGCGGCTATTAAAGACGTATTTGAAGATACCCGTGCCATTCTTGAGCCTTCTGGAGCACTCTCTGTTGCTGGGTTAAAGGCCTATGTCGAACGTGAAAAATTACTTCATAAAACATTGGTGGCAATAGCATCAGGTGCCAACATGAATTTTGATCGTTTGCGCCATGTTTCTGAACGGGCAGAATTAGGTGAACAACGTGAGGCAGTAATGGCGGTCACGATTCCTGAGGAACCTGGTAGCTTCAAGAAGTTTTGCGCCATGTTGGGAACAAGGAGCATTACTGAATTCAATTATCGCTATGCAGATCCTAAAGTGGCTCATGTATTTGTTGGAGTATCAGTCCGTAATCGTGAAGAAGCGCTTGATTTGATCAGGGGTCTGGAAGCAAGTGGATTACACACCGAAGATCTGTGTGGTAATGAGATGGCAAAGTTGCATATTCGTCACATGGTAGGAGGACGCTCCAGAGACGTCAAAAATGAAATCCTCTATCGTTTTGAATTTCCTGACAGACCAGGTGCATTAATGAATTTTCTTGATAATATGAGCCATCTCTGGAATATCAGTTTGTTTCATTATCGTAATCATGGTGCGGATTTCGGGCGCGTGCTGGTGGGAATAGAAGTACCCCCTAGTGAGAAAGCTGATTTTAAAAATTTTCTTGATAATCTCGGTTATCGATACTGGGATGAAAGTAATAATCCAGCATATAAGCTGTTCTTGGTATAAATAACTAAATTCCGCAGAGCTTAATTGTTACTTGTACCATGGATACTTTACTCAGTTTGGCATTTAGATCTTTTTTGAAATTAATCCCGTGTATTTGTTAACATCACGCTACAATATCTTATTCTTCTACTTGTTTATTTTGATGATAATCCTGTTGGTGGATATGGATCCACTTAAAAAAATAAAGTAGAGTCTTTTATCTAATAATTAGAATTGAAATAAAACGGGGAGGGTTGTTCATGAGTGCCAAGGGTCAGCTGTTGCAAGATCCATTTTTAAATATTCTGCGGAAGGAACATATTCCAGTATCTATTTACTTGGTTAAAGGTATAAAACTGCAGGGACATATTGATTCATTTGATCAATATGTCGTGCTATTGAAAAACTCAGTTACACAAATGGTATATAAACACGCGATTTCTACAGTGGTTCCAGCTAGGGCTGTTGCCATTCCGATTGAAACACCCGTTGTACGTGATGACTGATTTCACAGAATTTATAACAGGTAAGAACAACACTGCCATCTTAGTAGGCCTCAATCTAGCCGATAGTGATAAAGAAAGCCTAGAAGAATTACGTCAGCTTGCCATGAGCGATCAGCTCGTGGTTGTGGCCATTGTGGAAGGAAGACGCTCGCGACCTGATCCTGCTACCTATGTTGGTGGCGGCAAGATAGATGAAATCTATCAACTTTTGAATCAGACCAACGCATCACTGGTGATATTCAATCATGATCTTTCTCCAATTCAGCAGCGAAATCTAACTGAGCGGCTGCAGTGCCAAGTTATTGATCGTGCTAGCCTGATTCTTGATATCTTTGCGCAGCGTGCTAAAAGCCGCGAAGGTAGATTGCAGGTTGAACTTGCTCAGCTAGAGTATCTTGCATCACGGTTGGTACGGGGATGGACTCACTTGGAGCGACAAAAGGGGGGGATTGGTCTGCGTGGTCCAGGCGAAACACAGCTTGAAACGGATCGACGGTTGCTAGCCAAGAGGGTTAAGTATCTGAGAGAAAAACTCAAAGAGCTTCAACGCCAGCGAAAAGTTCAGCGAAAGTCTAGGCAGCGTACTAAGGTGATGTCCATATCTATTGTTGGTTATACTAATGCAGGCAAGTCAACTTTATTCAATAGTCTAACTCGTGCTCAGGCATATGCAGCTGACCAGTTGTTTGCTACTCTAGATACAACAACACGTAGATTATTCATTCCGAACAATGGACATTTGGTTATTTCAGATACGGTTGGGTTTATTCGTGGACTGCCTCACACTTTAGTTGCTGCATTTCGCGCTACGTTGGAAGAAACAGCGCAAGCTGATATGCTCTTACACATAGTCGATGCGGCTAGTCCATCCCGCAATGAGCAAATTGCGGAGGTAAATAAGTTGCTTAAAGAAATTGGCGCGGAAACTATTCCGCAGATTTTAGTATTGAATAAAATTGATCTTGCTGAATCGAGCAGGACTGCAAATTATGTGCGGGATGAGTATGGTAGAATAACGTGTATTCGACTAAGTGCTAAGACTGGAGAAGGGTTAGAATTTATTAGACTGGCCCTGGCAGAAGCAATTGCGCAGAATTCTGTTGACTTAAGAGAGAATTTCTTGGAAGTTGGGAGAGTGAACGACAGTAGTGCTACAGCTTTTTTAGAACGAGAGGAAGGATTAAATTATCATGGGATTAAATGATCCTCAATGGGGAAGAAGGAAAGGTAATTCTAACCCACCAGATCTGGATGATGTGTTGCGTAATATCAGCAAAAGAATTAACGAAATTTTGGGCCGTAAGAGCGGTGGCGGCGATGAGGAGCCTGGGAGTGAAGGCCCCAAAAGACAAAGTAGCAGTGGTGGTGTTGTAGTTATCGTCATCTTGCTGCTAATTTTCTGGGCGGCTAGCGGTTTTTACATTGTTGACGAGGGGCAACGCGGTGTCGTGCTTCGCTTCGGTAAGCATGTTGATACTACTCAAGCGGGATTGCGTTGGCATATGCCTTACCCAATTGAAAAAGTGGAAGCTGTTAATGTTAGTCAGGTGCGTACGGTAGAAATTGGTTATCGGAACAATGTTAGAAGCAAAGTGCTGAAAGAGTCGCTGATGTTGACCGATGATGAAAACATTATTGATATCCAGTTTGCTGTGCAATACATATTAAATAACCCTGAGAGTTTCTTGTTTAATAATCGCGATCCTGACAACGCCGTGTTGCAAATCGCTGAGACGGCTATTCGTGAAGTTATCGGAAAAAACAAGATGGATTTTGTTTTATATGAGGGACGTGAGGAAGTGACCGCCCGGACAACACAAATAATGCAGACTATTCTGGATCGCTATCAGATAGGTATTACTGTCAGTAGAGTAACGATGCAGAATGCGCAACCGCCAGAACAGGTGCAGGCAGCATTCGATGATGCTGTTAAGGCTGGTCAGGATAGAGAGCGGCAACGTAATGAAGGTCAAGCTTATGCCAATGATGTGATTCCTAGAGCGAGAGGTGCCGCGGCACGTTTATTGGAAGAAGCAAGTGGGTATCAGCAACGTGTTATTTCTAGTGCAGAGGGTGATGTTAGCCGTTTTGAGCAGATCCTTGTCGAGTACAGTAAGGCGCCTGGTGTCACACGTGATCGCCTATATTTGGATATGATGCAACAAGTACTTTCCAATACCAGTAAAATTCTGATTGATCAAAAAGATGGGAACAACTTGCTGTATCTGCCACTGGATAAGTTGATTCAAATGGATGGAACCATGCCGAAACCACCCATGACGGTACAAACTCAAACTATTCAGGAAACGCCTGATGTGAGCACGCGTACGCGTGAATCATTCCGAAGTCGTGAACGGGAGGTAAGATAAAATGGGGAAATTATCATCAGTATTATCGGGTATAGTCGCAGT
Source organism: Nitrosomonas sp. Nm58 (assembly GCF_900107335.1). Taxonomy (NCBI): domain Bacteria; kingdom Pseudomonadati; phylum Pseudomonadota; class Betaproteobacteria; order Nitrosomonadales; family Nitrosomonadaceae; genus Nitrosomonas; species Nitrosomonas sp. Nm58. The sequence continues at coordinate 5,414 of NZ_FNPQ01000037.1, forward strand.
GCTAGTCTTGGTGGCGAGTTCTGCAGTATATATTGTTGATGAACGTGAACAAGCAATTTTGTTTCAATTAGGGGAAGTGGTTGGCGTAAAAACCTCGCCAGGGTTGTATTTTAAGATTCCTATATTACAGAATGTACACTACTTTGATTCCCGTATTCTTACCATGAGTACTGAAGAACCGGAACGCTTTATTACTTCAGAAAAAAAGAACGTTCTGGTGGATTTATTTGTGAAATGGCGCATCGTTGATGTGAAGCAATATTATATTAGTGTACGAGGAGATGAAATGTTGGCGCAGACTCGGTTGTCACAGACTGTGAACTCAAGTATGCGCGACGAGTTTGGTAACCGTACCGTGCATGATGTCGTTTCTGGTGAGCGAGATAAGATTATGGAAATCATGCGTCAGAAAGCTAATTTAGATGCAAAAAAAATCGGTGTTGAAGTAGTGGATGTGCGTTTGAAACGCGTTGATCTGCCACAAGAAGTTAGCGATTCAGTATATCGCAGAATGGAAGCTGAACGAAAACGGGTGGCCAATGAATTACGTTCTACAGGTGCTGCAGAAGCTGAAAAGATTCGTGCGGACGCTGACCGACAACGTGAAGTAATTTTGGCAGAAGCTTATCGGGAGGCGCAGAAAATTATGGGGGATGGCGATGGTCAAGCTGCTGCAATATATGCAGGCACCTTTGAAAAGAACTCTGAGTTTTATACGTTCTATCGAAGCATGGAAGCCTATAAGCAATCTTTCAAGAATAAGGGAGATATGTTAGTACTTGAGCCTAATTCAGAGTTTTTCAGATATTTGAATAGCGCGAATAGCGCGGCCAGTAAAAAAGTAAAATAGACTGAGTTGCTCAAACAGTGTATTGCATTTTATTCTAGTAAAAATTGATCTGGTAAAGTAAATAGCGTTACAGAAAATGCTAGATCACCAAGGATTTCGTTGGAGATATTGTCGTATGTGGGATACCTTTCTTATGGCCATTGCATTAATGTTGGTGTTGGAAGGTGTTTTTCCTTTTACATCCCCGAATGCTTGGCGCGATACTTTTAGAAAACTCATAGAACTGGAAGATGGCCAGATCCGATTTATAGGCCTGACTTCAATGGTGGTAGGGTTGATTGTGCTCTATTTGGTAAACTAAATTCCTGTATATCTTTCTTTTCTAAGCAGTGAATAAATTGAGCAGTTGCTAAATTACAAGAATGCGTAACTGGCTTCTTCCTGAATACGTCGAAGATGTTCTGCCATCTGAGGCATTACGAATCGAAAAAATGCGTCGCAGCATTCTGGATTTACTCCTTGTGCATGGTTATCTGTTTGTTATTCCGCCATTGCTCGAATATGTGGAGTCGTTATTGTCTGGCAGCGGGAGCGATATGGATCTGCGTATGTTCAAGGTGTTGGATCAATTAAGTGGCAGAATGATGGGATTACGAGCGGATACGACGCCACAAACTGTCCGGATAGATGCACACTTATTGAATGCTAAAGGGGTGATTCGCCTTTGTTACGCTAATAGTGTATTACATACTGCTCCTTGCGAAATTACACGTACTCGTGAACCATTTCAGATTGGTGCTGAATTATTTGGTCACCCTGGTTTGGAAAGCGATCTTGAGATTCAACGAGTAATGTTGAAATGTCTCGCGGTATCGGGGATTGACAAAATTCATCTTGATCTTGGGCATGTGGCTATTTTCCGAAGCCTGATTAAGGGTTCCGGAGTTCTCCCTGAGCTTGAAGTGGATTTGTACAATATATTACAAACCAAAGATACAGCTACTCTAAGGGAATTGTTATGCACTAGGCTTGATAAGCGACTGGATAAATCCATTCGGGAAGCTCTGATGCTTCTGCCTGAATTATATGGTGATAGAAAAATCCTTACACATGCTCGCAAAATGCTTCCTAATCATCCAGAAATCGAGAGTGCACTGAATCAGCTTGAAGTGATTGAGGAAGAATTGAAAACATATGTGGATAAAATAACTTTCGATTTATCTGATTTGCGTGGCTACCATTACCACACGGGAATGGTATTTGCTGCTTATACACAAGGAAGTGCCAATGCAATTGCGTTGGGTGGGCGTTACGATGAAATAGGTAAAGCGTTTGGAAGAGCAAGACCGGCTACTGGCTTTAGTATGGATTTACGGGAATTGTCGAGATTGACCACATTGGATACTTCCCCTAAAGGAATTCTGGCACCTTACGAAAGAAACGACAAGACACTGGAAAAAATAGTTGAGCAGCTAAGAGACGAAGGCCATATCGTTGTAACAGAATTGCCAGGAAATGAAAACGAAGAAGATACCTCCTACTATGACAGAAAACTTATCTTGCACAATGGTGTATGGGAAGTAGTGGGAATTTAACTTATCCATATATATATCAAGATAAAGAGATTCTGAGACATGACTAGAAATGTAGTAGTTATCGGGACACAGTGGGGTGACGAGGGAAAAGGTAAAATAGTCGATTGGCTAACTGATCATGCAGGGGGTGTCGTTCGCTTTCAGGGTGGTCATAATGCTGGGCACACGTTGGTAATCGGCAATAAAAAAACTATCCTACACCTCGTTCCCTCTGGAATTCTGCGTGAGAATGTTGTTTGCTATATTGGTAATGGCGTAGTACTGTCTCCACAAGCTTTGCTCGAAGAAATTGATATGCTAGAGGAGGCAGGCATTGATGTATGCCAGAGATTACGAATCAGTGAAGCTTGTCCACTCATATTACCCCATCACGTTGCACTTGATAGTGCACGAGAAACAGCCAGAGGTTTAGATAAAATCGGTACTACTGGCCGTGGTATCGGCCCAGCCTATGAAGATAAAGTTGCTCGACGTGCAATACGTTTGCAGGATTTACTTTGCCGTGAACGATTTATAGTCAAATTGGAAGAAATACTCGATTATCATAATTTTGTTCTAAAAAATTATTACCAAGTACCTACAGTCGATCTCAATAAAACGGTTGATGAAAGCCTCGCTCAGGCTGAGCGTATTAGACCTATGGTAGCAGATGTGCCGCAATTACTCTTTGAGATCAATAAAGAAGGTAACAATCTTCTATTTGAAGGTGCACAGGGAGCATTGCTAGATATTGATCATGGTACTTACCCTTTTGTGACATCTAGTAATTGTATTGCCGGTGCAGCAGCTTCTGGCAGTGGAGTAGGGCCACAGATGTTGCACTATGTTCTGGGTATTACTAAAGCATATACGACCCGCGTGGGCTCAGGTCCATTTCCTACTGAGCTTAATGACGCTGTAGGCGAGCATTTGGCCAGCCGTGGCAACGAGTTCGGCTCAACAACGGGCCGCCGCCGCCGTTGTGGTTGGTTTGATGCGGTAGCAATGAAACGCTCTACTCAGATCAATGGCGTATCAGGATTATGCATTACCAAATTGGATGTTCTTGATGGTATCGAAACCTTGAAACTCTGTGTGGGCTATAGATTAAATAGTAAAGGGACTGAACAGGAAAGATTTCTTAACATTCTACCAGCAGGCGCGGAAGAACTGATAGCCTGTGAGCCTGTCTATGAAGAGGTGCCTGGGTGGAGTAATAGTACTCAAGGATTAAGAGATTTCAGGCAGTTACCTAAAGCAGCGCAAAATTATCTGAAGCGTCTGGAAGAAGTCTGTGAGGTGCCGATAGATATGATTTCAACGGGACCTGATCGGGATGAGACTATTGTCTTCAGGCATCCATTTGAGTAATCTTTGTATTCATTCTTATCTGCTGTTTTCTTGCTTTCCCCATTCTTGAGTAAGCGTCCTGGAGAGTTCGTCCCACTTTCTTCTAGCTGCTTCCATTCTCGCATTTGCTTCTTTTGATTTCTCGTAAGTAATCTTGAGCTCTTGTTCAGCTTCTGCAGTTTTTTGTTTAAAATACTGCAGTCGCTCCTTTTTTACCTCGGTTTGCTGTTCAGCAATTCTTGCTTCACGCTCAACCTGCTTCATCTGCTCGTAAGCGAAGCTGGCTCTTTGCTGCAGACTGAGAATATCCTCAGCAGAAGCTAATGGGAATAGCGCTAAACTGAGTAAGAAAAATACGAGATATTTCATTCATTACCTCTACTGATCAAACTTGGTTTGAAGGATAGTTTCTATTTGAATAGGCAGATTATTTAAAAATTTGATTGTTGAGGTTATTGTACTCATTGAATTTATACCGTGCATTGTTTGTATAATTTAGTTGTAGAGAAGTTAAAATATTTTTGGAGAATATCTTATGCAATTAAGACTGATTAATTTAACACATATAATAGTTTTAATAATTTTAAGCATTTTTTTAGGTTTATTAACTATCTCGGCGCAGGCATCGTGTAAGGGATGTCTCTGTCCAGGTGATCCCTGTCGGTTATGTCCTTTACCTCCAATGGCTACTGATACAGTCGCAGCAGATGAGCCAGAAACATGTAGACGGATCCGGGAAGAAGTGATCCCGATATCATCACTACCTGGAAGTAATGAATATTTTGCTAGCCTTGATAAATCGACAATGGCTTGTATAAAAAACGGAGGAGATGTGATTAAAAATTCACGACGAAATCAGGAATTTACTTCAAGAGTTTACTGTAAGCCATATTTACCTTCCATAAAGTAATTGAGATTATAAATTTTAGCGAACATATTTCCTTACTTCTTAACTAATGATTGAGAATCTGTAAATCAAGGTACTTGATTAATAAATTATGGTTTCTGGTTGGGTTTTATCAATAGTTTCTTTTTTAATTCTTATATTTTTTATGGATGCATGATGAGTCATATTTTTATTGATATCTGCAGAAATAACTTGATAAAGAGAATGAAAAATAGGTCGCATATTTTTGATAATTTTCTCAATACACACCATTGAAGGAATACGTATACCTCGATGTTCGATAGGACTTCCAATAAATTGAATTTCTGCTCCAAGTTTATTAAAGTGATTTGCTAATCGCTCTTCAGTAAGCATAAATAGAAAATCTAAATTGTTTAGACGCGCCAATTCAATAGTACCAATAAAAAGACCAAGAGGAATGTAAGGAAAGCGGGAATGTGAATTTATTGGTCTTTTAAATTCTTCAGCGGAAATATTGATAGCTTTCTTTATTTCATCTTTACGGCGGCGAAATGTAGCAATGACTGCTAGGCGAGATACTTCGGCAATTTTATTCCGAGATAACTGAATAGAATTAATAATTGAGTGGTCCAATGTATCAGCACAAATTTTCTCAAATGGTAAAAATGAATGAGGTTCGTTTGTTTTTGTGCGGATTATACGAGCACAACCAATAAATCTATCAAATTTAATGCTTCGCATTAAAAGATGTAGAGCAGAAGTGTCATATTCATCAGTTTCAAACTTATTTGATCGTGGGGATTCAAAATTCAAATCCTCACAATAAACTTGATGGCGTATTCGATAGGCCTCATTTTTTAGCTCTTCTGACAGCGCTGGTACAATTTCAAAATATTCCTTAAAAGATGCCCCCAAGTTAGCCTTTTCTTGTAAAGACATGATTTGGTCCTCTTAAGACGATTTCTAATTTACAGAACTTTCGAGTAAAAATTACTCAAGTCTTTTTAGATAATTCTTAGTAAAAATTTTGTCAGGTAAATCCCGTAACTTCATATCGGAATAATCGAGTATCGATACTTCACCTTGCTTTAGTGCATCTTCCATAACAAGTCGTGTTGGGCGTTGCTTTCCTAAAATCATTTCATAATTTATATAACGGCAGGTTTTGAGAAGACGATTAGATAATGAATAGAATTTTGCGCGATAAGGCCGGAAACTTGACTTTTCTACCCAGAGCAAAACTTTCTGGTAAGTCACGCTACGATCTACCCCAGTGAGTTCTAACACATAATATTTTTCATTATCGATGGTATCAGTGCGTAAAAGCTGGGGATGGTAGTCACCAGTAAAGTTAGCTCGTGCAATATCACCGTTTGCTACTTGACCAGTTAAACGTTGAGAGAGAGAGAGACGGATCGGTTGAGAAACGCTAGGCATGAATATCCATAGATCGCGACCTTTCATCAGTATGGTTTGACCACGCTCAGAAGCGGGTTCTGTAATTCTTACAATGCTGTTTTCGTTCCCCTTGGATAGGACCTGGTATTTATGTAAATCATCAGGCATGTCCGGTGAGGTAGTTTGGATGTTGACATTGACCTGGAAGCTTTCGCGTGGGAAGCGTATTTCATCGGCCTTTTCCAGTATACTTCTGGCAAGTGCATCATTATCTTCTGCTTTAGTAGGTGCTGTTAGCAATGTTTGTAAGGATACCGATAAGAGAAGTACTGCCAAGATGGATTGTAATCGTAGTGCTTTCATATTTTAACTCCGTAAGAGTGGTAAATCATTTTTCCCCGGGGAGGGGTAGATACTACAGGGTAAAGTTCATGAGTATTGTTCGGTTTGAAAATGTGTTTAAAGAGTATATGTTAGGAGAGCAGCAAGTACAGGCACTTAAGGGAATTAATCTTGAGATCGAAGAGGGTGTTTTCTTGGCGATTGCAGGCCCCTCTGGTAGTGGAAAATCTACCATGCTGAATTTGATCGGTTGCATTGATACTCCATCTGCTGGAAAAGTATACATTAATGACCAGGATATAAGTGGTAAAACGCCCGATCAACTTTCAACGCTAAGAGCTAGAACTATCGGTTTTATTTTCCAAACATTTAACCTTTTTCCTGTGTTGTCAGCCGAGGAAAATGTCGAGTATCCACTTTTACAATTTAAAGAGTTGGGTGCCACAGAGCGTCGAGAAAGGACTGTGAAATTTCTCGACATCGTTGGCTTATCCAAGTTTGCACATCATCGTCCCAATCAACTCAGCGGTGGGCAGCGTCAGCGAGTTGCTATCGCACGGGCATTAGTAACACACCCAAAAATTATTCTGGCGGATGAACCGACCGCAAATCTTGACCACAGGACTGGTGAAGGTATTTTAGAGTTGATGAAAGAAATCAATCGTAGAGACAAAACTACTTTTATTTTCTCGACGCATGATGCGCGCGTGATGGCAATGGCTGATCAAGTGATACGTATTGAAGATGGTCAACTTATCAAAGGAGTTTTTGTCTAGAGAGGAGGACGGATATAAAGTTTCTTTCTCATTGATCAGAAAAGGATAATGGGTGATTTGCGCAAAGAAATTCAGGAAATTTGAATTATTGGTCTTATTTCTAATAAGAGCTACTTTAGGCATAAGCAGTGTCAGTGCGTTCAGTTCTGGGAATATCGAAACGCCTGCATCAATAACCAAGACAGTAGCCAGATTAGATAAAGCAGAAGATGCCACGACACTTGAAGATTTGTTTGAAGATGATAGCGTATCAGCTAAGCCACAAAAACACTTTAAACAAACATCAACTTGGCGTGGATTCTCACAATTTGAGTTGGCGCATGCTTATGATGATCCGGAACATTTATCCAAAATGCGCTTACGTACCGAATTGTCGAACCTTGGGCAACTGAGTCAACATGTGAAATGGAAGATCAGTGGTCGTATTGATTATGATGCAGTATATGATATCTCTAATTTTTACCCGAGATCGGTTCGTGAAGATCAGCGTTTTGAGTTTTTACTACGAGAAAATTACCTGGATATTTCCAAGGGGGACTGGGATTTTCGTATTGGCAGACAGCACATCATTTGGGGTGAAATGGTTGGACTGTTTTTTGCAGACGTTGTCTCAGCCAAGGATATGCGTGAATTCGTTCTGCCCGATTTTGACATATTGCGTATACCGCAATGGGCTGTACGAACGGAATATTCAAAAAATGATTTTCACGCGGATTTGATATGGATACCGTTTGCTACAATCGACAAGATAGGGAAGCCGGGTGCTGAATTTTATCCGCTGGTCTATCCACCGACAGCTACCTTTGTGGATGAGGACCGTTCTAAACGCAATCCAGCCAATTCTAATTATGGCATTCGCCTTTCACAGCTTATCAATGGCTGGGATATTTCAGCCTTTTATTACCATAGCCTCGATGCATCACCCACTTTTTATCTAGTGAGCGGCACGTCTGATCAACCTGTTTTTCAGCCACGCCATGACAAGATTGACCAGATAGGGTGGACGGTGACCAAAGATCTAGGTCCGGCAGTACTGAAAGGAGAATTTGTTTATACCAATGGCCGCCAGTTCAATGTTAAGCGATTATCCCAGCCTGATGGGTTGGTGCATCAGGATGTTATTGATTACGCTTTGGGTATTGATTTTCACCTGCCTGCAGATGTGCGCATGAACTTGCAATTCATTCAGCGTGTTTTTCTGGCATATGATCGTGATATTTTTGCAGATAAATGGGAAAATGGAGCCAGCATTCTTCTTCATGGGAAGTTCTGGCGTGATTTTGAAGCACAAACCTTACTGATTCATAGTTTGAATCGCAGTGAATTTATGCTGCGACCAAGGCTTACCTGGAATTTTGCAAGGAACTGGCGAATGGCCGTTGGTGGAGATATGTTTTCTGGCCCACCGACAGGTCTTTTTGGTCGATTTGCCAATAATGACCGTGTTTACACTGAATTTCGTTTTTCGTTTTAATTAATAATTCTGCCGTAGCGCCTCTACAACTTGCATGCGCGAAACCTGTCTTGCTGGAAGTAGCGCTGCAAGAACTGTTGCACTTAGTCCAATAATAAAAGCCATTAACAAAACAGATGGAACAATTTGAATTTGGGCCGTATAGCCAAGATCGGCATTAGGTGGCGGTGGCATTGAAATGCCGATAGCTGATATGGCAAATGCCAGTAATATGCCTATTCCTACACCTATGCTACTACCAATTACTCCAAGCAGAAGACTTTCACTTAAGATCAATTGAAATACTTGATTGCTGCGATTACCCAACGCCATCATAGTGCCAAATTCTCCTACTCTTTCAAAAATACTCATGTTGATGCTATTGGCGACACTGAGCAGCACCATGATCAGAATAATGAGCTGCAGTACGCCAAATTGCCCTTTATACAATTCAACAGTTTTCTCATAGAAATCATTCAGCTCCATCCATGTCTTAATCTCTAGTCCTGCGGCGCCAAGGCGCGCTGCAAGGCGGATAGTGATTGGGTCAGTATCCTCGGTTCTCTTTAATAGCACCACAAATGCATTGACACCTTGTGTACCAAGCAACTCCTGTGCTGCTGCTAGCGGGATTTTGACAGCGCGAGCATCGTAATCATTGGAGAAGCTCTGAAATGTGCCGATTATCTCGAAATCAAGGCTGTTTAGTGCACCTTCAAGCGTGTTCACAAGTAAAGTTACATAATCACCTGGTTTAAGGTTTAAAGCATGTGCAACACCTTTTCCAAGCATGATGCCGAATGCATCCTCATTGGTCAACTGCCGCCCAGTGGTGATCAGTACTGAGCTGCCGAGCTTAGCTTCCATTTCGGGCTGTACTCCCTCCCCGATGATGGATAAATCGCTGCGACCATTGTTAAGCAGTCCAGAGAAATTAAGCCGTGCCATAACACTGTCAAATTTTTCGACACCTACTTCTTCAACGATCTGTTTTTTAACATTATCAGGTTCTGTAATCAGATACTTCTCAGGGGAACGTGATCCTGTATCGTAGTATCCTTGCTTGTAAATTTGTAAGTGCCCTGATTGTGAATGAATTAACGCTTCGCCTAATTGTACAAAAATATCGTTGACCCATCCTCCAGCCAGAATAATACCGACAGTACCACAAATAATCGCAATCAGTGTCATTGCTGTGTGCTTCTTCTGGCGAAGAATATTACGTAAAGCGAGTTTGAGCATGATACTCACCGGTTATGGCGTAGCGCATCAACAATTTGCATGCGAGATGCCTTCCAAGCTGGATAAATGCTGGCGAACAAGGTAGTTGCTACAGCCAAGACTAGTGATTCTAGAGCTATATCAAAAGTTACGAGGATTTGTCCAGTGTAACCACGTGCCATGCCTGGTGGGGGAGGCATCGGGATACCAATATTCGAAATGATTGCAGCTAGTAATAATCCAATTGACAAACCAATTAATCCACCAAGGCATCCGATTAGTACGCCTTCGTTCAGAAACATACGCATGATATTTATACGTTTCACCCCAAGTGCCATAGCTGTACCGATTTCACCGATGCGTTCCATCACGCTTATGCTCATCGTATTGAAGATACTAAGTAAAATGATCAAAGCAATGATTACTTTGATCGCCAGGACTTGTTTGGTAAACAGTACGATAGTTTTGTTATAGAAATCAGCCAGCGCATACCAAGGCACTACCTCGAACTTATCCTGGGGCAGGCTATTGCGGAGTTTTGCAAGAACATAATCTGTTTGCTCCGTATCATTCAGCAAAACAATCCAGCTATGCGTGCCTTGAGTGCGAAGTAATTGTCGGGCTGTTTCGATAGGAATTCGTATGGCACTATCATCGTAAGATTTGGTGACAGTGGAAAACAATCCTCCAACAAAAACCTCGATTGCATTAATTCCTCCCGCTGCAGAGTTAACCAAAAGTACGACTTGGTCGCCTACCTTTAAACCTAGATTACGCGCTAATCCTTCCCCAACAATAATATGGAAAGGATGATCAATAGACAAGGGGTTACCCTCAGAAATTTGTAAAGCATCTCCAAATGCTCGCTGCTCTCGTGGATCGATACCATCACCGATAAATGAAAGAGTAGATTCGTCACGGCTGATCAGTCCGTTAAACGAAAGACGTGGGACGATTATTTTGATTTGATCTGAGTTATCGCCAGCTGTATTTAAGTTTGGTGGAGTATTTGGTAGCAGAAAAGCTAAAGGATCAGCTTTTCCTGCATCGTGATAGCCTGGGTAAACAATCTGTAAATGGCCGAGCTGTGATCTGATGGAAGTTTCACGAAAATCAAGAAAAATCCATTGAATGAATCCACTTGATAGAATCAATGCTGTAATACCAAATGCTACCGCACTTACTGAAATCGCACTGCGTCGCTTTTGGCGTATAAGATTACGGAATGCTAAACTAAGAATGAGCCAATATAGTTTCACTAAAAATGACCTTTTTTGTTTTGTAGCTCTATTCTGTTTTTTTTACGCTGGCGAAGATTAAAGATATCCGATATGCCTAATCATATCTAACTATTATCTCTTGTCACGCAAATCCACTCATTTAGTCTAAATAATTTATGAGTATCGTTTTCCAGAATATAGAAAGGTGAATTATTATCGAAGATAACTCTTATTCGCAATAAGAATTGTCTTTTTAAAAAATTTATTATTTCTTGGTTTGATCATTCCAAAGTTTTTGGTTTGTGATTGGAGAGTAAAGTAAGTGAACACTTTTTTTGATTATGATGCTGCTTTTTCACGCAATATAGGATGGGTGACTGATAAGGAGCAAATGATTCTGCGTAACAAACGCATCGCGATAGCTGGAATGGGGGGGGTCGGTGGTGGGCATTTACTTACTTTATCAAGATTAGGTGTTGGTGCATTCAATATTGCTGATTTCGATACCTTTGACATCGTAAATTTTAATAGACAAGCAGGAGCCACAATATCTTCCCTTAATAAACCAAAAGTGCAAGTACTTGCAGATATGGCTCGTGACATTAATCCGGAGCTGAATCTTCGGCAATTCCCAGAAGGTGTCAATTCATCAAATATCGATGATTTTCTAGAAAACGTTGATCTTTATATAGATGGACTCGATTTTTTCGCAGTTTCAGCGCGTCGGGCTGTTTTTGCTGCTTGTCATCGTATGAATATCCCTGCAATTACAGTAGCTCCGTTGGGCATGGGAGCTGCTGTGCTAGTTTTTTTGCCGGATGCGATGTCTTTTGAACAGTATTTTTGTTTGGAAGGATGTGATGAAGAAGAGATGCTTATTCGCTTCTTGCTCGGTCTGTCGCCAGTAATGTTGCAACGTCGCTATTTGATCGATCCATCTCGTGTAAATTTTGCAGAGCGCAAGGGTCCATCAACTATTGCTGCTTGTCAGCTCTGTGCTGGCCTGGCAGCGACGGAAGCTCTCAAGATCTTACTTGGTCGAGGAAAATTGATTGTTGTCCCATGGAGTTATCAATTTGACGCGTATCGTAATAAATTTGTGAAAACCTGGCGTCCTGGCGGAAATCGCAACATTATACAGCGTGCTGGTCTATGGGTGCTTCGGAAGCAACTAGCGCGTATGAAAACTTATGGGAGGAGAGATGGCTAGTCGTGAAATATTGTTTAAAATCCTAGATCTGGCAAGATGGGCGCCAAGTGGTGATAATACCCAGCCATGGCGCTTCGAAATAGCGGGGAATAATCACATCGCTGTACACGGATATGATACCCGTGAGTGGTGCGTATACGATTATCAAGGGCGTGCTAGTTACATGGCACATGGCGCTCTACTTGAAACACTGCGCATAGCAGCAACTAATTTCGGGCTGCATGCGACATGGACATATCGCTCTGGAACACCTGATACTGCCCCTGTTTATGATGTATATCTTGTAGATAGTCCTCTGATGCCCCCTGATTCACTGGTACCATTCATTGAAACACGCACCGTCCAGAGACGGCTGATGAGAATGATGCCTTTGACAATTCAGCAGCACATGGCATTACAAGCAGCTTTGTTCCCTGGCTATAGCATACAGTTCTTTGAGTCTTTTGCCGATCGCATCAGACTGGCCCACCTTCTTTGGGATAATGCGCATATACGTTTAACTTGTCCAGAAGCCTATGAAGTGCATAAGGAAATTATCGAGTGGGGCGTGCGGTTCAGTCAAGATCGTATCCCGGAGCAAGCTGTAGGTGTTGATCCTGTAACTGCACGGTTGATGCGCTGGGTCATGCAGCGCTGGGAAAGATTGGATTTCTTTAACCGATACCTATTTGGCACAATAATACCGCGAATACAGCTTGACGCCCTGCCGGCTATCTTTTGCGCAGCACATCTGCTCATCAGAGCTGAAAAGCGCCCTCAGACGCTGATTGATTTTGTTCATGCAGGTAGTGTTATGCAGCGAGTCTGGCTGACATGTGCTGCAAACGGGCTATTTTTGCAACCAGAGATGACCCCCCTCATCTTTAAATGGTATGCCGATCAGAAAAGTAACATATCCCGCTTAAATTCGGTCAATCAGGCAGTGTTGAGATTGGCAGATCGTGTTGATATCTGTATGAATTCAAGACAGGATTATCCTTTTTTTCTGTGTCGAATTGGCTCTTCGATAAAACCCTCATCGCGCTCCACTCGTAAGGTGCTGAAGGATTTGATGCTGGTTCGTCAATGAGTGTCGGTTTTTTTTACAGAATAACTATCCAAGAAAAACGTAATAATATGTAACTTGTTGATAATATTATCGTGGCATGGGTTTTGCTTGAGATATAGTGAGAAGGATTTTTTATAAACAGTCTGAATATATGGAGAAAAAAATGAAACTGAGAAAATTTGCATCAGTAACTGCAATCGCTGGTTCCATTATGGCAGTCAGCTTGCCGGCAAATGCATTGGTGATACAGGATGGCTGGCAAATGAATCTTCCTGGTGGAAATGTAAATAACATTGGCCATCTTGTTGTTTCAGGAGGCCAAACTACTATTACACAGGAGTTGGATGCTGGTGGAAATATCGTCGTTGGTTCTAGATTTGAAAATTTTGGTGGCTTATTTTCCATTACTATGACGCCCGAGAATTGCGTGGGTGGCTGCGATTTTGGTGCACCAACAGTTCTACCCAATACCCTCGAGTATAGTTTTAGTGGTTTATCTGGTACGGTAACCAGCTTTAATCCAGGAACTGGAGCGGTTGGTTTTGTTTTTGATGCTGGAGTCGGATCTGCACAATTGACCGCGAATGGAGGAGGTGTGTTAGCCACATTTACTCCACAAAGCCCTTCAGGTGGTTCGCTGGCAAACTTCTTCGGTGCGGTTAATACCAGCGGAACATCAAATCTGTTATTTTCACTAGCTTCAGTAGCAAACCCAAATCTGTTCCAGAATTTGCTCGGCAATAATTTATTGCCAGGGTCGACTTTTTTTGCTATTGACACGACAAATCAGATATTTTCACCAGCGTCTGCTCCTTCCCAATGTGGATTGTTTGATGTTGGGGATCTATGCACGACCCTCGTAGTAACACAGCAAGGTAAAATTGATGCCTTGGTTCAAGGCCAAGTGCCAGAGCCTAGTATTCTGGCATTATTGGGGCTGGGCATTCTGGGTATGGGGGTTACAGCCAGACGTCGTGTAAATCATAGCTAATTTTCAATAATTAGGCTCTTTGACCCCCATATCAATATGTATGGGGGTTTTTATTTTTTTCATCTTTGACTATAGAAATATTTTGATAAAATTGTAAGTATTTCAAGTAATTCCAGTATCCAAAAAATATATTCTTTTTATTTACAAGCTTCTCACGCTGAAAAATTTCATGGATTTTGGGCAAATTGCAGTAAGCGACGCCAGGGAAAAGGTGGTGATATGGGTGCAGTGAGAAATTGAGATTAGGTAATAGCAGTTTTTCCCACCAGCTCAAAATGATAAGGGGAGACGATTGATTGACATTTGCTCCTGGTAAATTGTAGATGTGCTCGGTGATTGCACCAAGGCGAATAATAATGGGAAAAACAGTTATCAGTGGCAGTATCCAATAGATCAGAAAGATATTCCATGTTTCGGTGTAAACTGCTACACCTGTCACAATTAAATAAAAAGCTGGTTGCGGCCATCTTGGCGTTGAGTAGGTGCGCTTGAAAATACCTATTTCGTTTAGCTGTTTCTCTTTCAATAATTTTATGAAACTTAGACCAATTAAATCTCTCGCTAGAAGCTTGGCAAGATGACTTGGTTTCATGGGAAATGTCCAGTCTGCCCCTGATTTTCGTAAAAAATCAGGGTCCTTGTCAGTGAAATAATACTTATGGTGAGATAAGTGAGCATTAGCGTAACCCTGAGTAGTAATTCCCAATGGATAGGCGGCCAATAAATTTGCTATCAGATCACCATATTGACCTTGGAAACTAAGTAAATGAGTTTGTTCGTGAACAAGTAAGGCCAGGATATTTTGACGGGTCGCAATGACTACGATAGCAACGATGCTCATCCAAATAGTGTCCATATGAATGGCTAATGCTATGGTTGTTAGAATTACACTCCATGCACCAATCACTTGTAATAAAAATGCTTTTGGCTGCGCACCGCAAAGCCCTTGAATTTCGGCGCGTGCCTGATTAGATAAACTACTTTTGTCACCTAGAAGTGCGGGTGGAAGATGATGCAATTTATTCATAAATGTTTTTTCTAAAATTATTGTGTAAATAGTAAATTCAATTTATATCGGCACATTTTTTGAGTTTTTGATGTCGATATAAGTTTAAATTGAATGGCTGACGTGAACGGTAAACGGTGAATGTAGATTGTGATACTGTATAGCAAGGAATCGACATGCTTTGGATAGTAAAGTTGAGGAAGGTGAGCGATCCGGCCGTACACGGAATTATTGATAGTATGAGTAAGGTGGTGTAAAGACAATCAAGTTTACGCCACGCTAAAGGCAGGGACTGGTTATTGCTTAACTGAAAAACAATAATCGATGATACAGAGGAAGATCTGATGTAAGACACTTGGAGCTGTTGGGGATGGAGTTTGTGTTATGGAATCGGATGGCAATGATGCATCTCGTAAATCGAGTGTTCTCGTCATCGTAACCCATTTAACTTTTTTGTTAATCTGATAGCCGGGCTGGTAGCTTACGCATCCCGGGAGAAAAAACCCTTACTTAATATCAGACTCTCTCAAGCTCTTCCAGTCGTGCTGATATGATCTTTATGTCGAACTCACACTGGTTAGATTACCCATGAGGGCCGCAAAAAGATCATTAACTTGGCTGTTGCCATACAATGACGTGAATGGATTGATGGTCTTTGGAATAAATCCAAGGCTTTTGATCTCCCAGTCAAATTTATCCCAATACTCTCTCCTTGATCAGCTTTAATGGAAAATCTGGACTTATTTAGTAATTAAAACCTTATTCTGGCTGGATTGCATAGCTGTTTTTTCGCGATATTCCTCGTACTGAGAGATAAAAATTGTATGCATTTGCATTATTGCCTGCTTCTTTGTTATTCCCTAGCATCACCATGCAAGTCTACATAAATTGTTGCAGGGAGTGCTTCAAAATCCGCCCCCATTGATTTGCAAAATTTCATGCTCTTATCTTTTAAGCATTGCCCTGGAATCAAACTAAGGCTTCTGCTTATTTAGCTTTCTTTATAAAAGAAATAACTTTCAACTCGGTCGCGTATTTTGTGGTGAGGCGTAAGTGTCACCTATGGTAAGTAATAGAATGAGGGGAGGGATATGAATGCAATTAAGTTAATCGAATTTTCTATTTTCGCTTTATTCTTATTTTTCCAGAATGCGTATGCAGCTGGCTGGGAGAAAATAGAGGTGCCGAATGTTGAGATGACTGTCATTGATGATAATGGCCAATATATAGATATTAAACCCGGGTGTGCTTTCAGTTACTTGCCTGATGAAGCGGGATTGCCAAACAAACCCTTTCATTTTTACTATAGGCAAGGAAAGAATGACAAGATCCTGATTTATTTCAATGGTGGAGGTGCATGCTGGAATGATGCCACCTGTATTACTTCATTAAAGCTTACTGAGTTAGGCGGGAGGCCTATTTATAATCCATCGATGGATTTAGAAAATACACCAGACGAAATAAATGGAATAGTTGATTTCAATCACCCAAATAATCCCGTGGGAGACTGGAGTATGGTATTCATTCCTTATTGTACGGGTGACTCTCATATAGGTTCCAGTGATACTTTATACAATGATCTTCCTAATCCTCTCGGATTTGTTAATGGGGGGAATCCCTTGATGGTCCAGCATCGTGGGTTTGATAATTTCATGGTTGTCCGAGAATGGCTAAAAAATAAATCCGATAGAAAAAAGGTAGAGCATGTATTGATATCTGGCTCTAGTGCTGGATCTTATGGTGCTCTGCTCAATTTTTCCCGCTTGCATAGTCTTTATCCAAGAAACACTAAGGTGGCTTTATTGGCGGATGCAGGGGCAGGGGTATTTACGCAGCATTTCTTGGATTCAGTATTTAACCCGGGAGGCCCATGGGGGGGTGAGAATACTTTGGCAACCTGGATCCCTGGCATTAATCAGTACAGTACATATGATGCTGCAACATTTTATGGAAATATCATGACTGGTATGGCGGGTTATTTTCCAAAAAGTCGGTTTGCCCACTATACGACAGCCTGGGATGTTATTCAGGTTCTGTTTTTAAATGTAATGAAGCAAACAGATATAGGATCCGTCAATCCGAATGAGTGGAATGAGATTCCGCAGGATACATGGTATGAATGGAACGACAGGATGCTGGATACATTTAATATGATGACTCTGGCTGATAACGTTAGGTATTACATTGGGGCAGGAACGTTCCATACGGGCCTAACTGATTTATTCAAGCCAATATTAGGCTACTTTTATTTAGAGAATAGTGCAGCAAATGTCTTTTTAACTGACTGGGTGAAGCGACTTATCACAGATGACAAGAAAAGTGAGCTAAAGAATCTGAAATGTGATGGCGCTTGCGAAGCGCCCGCTATCTCCTATTGATCCGGCAAGCTGAATTGTGAGGTTCTTATACAATACATCTTACACAGCAGGGGGCTTGGAAGAATTTTTAACACATTAGAGGATTGCTCCAGTATATGTATATATTCAGCTTTCAAAGTTTTCAATCTGACTGGCGGTATTATTGAGTATGAATCATTTTTGTGAAATATTTCGTACCGGCTATGACTTGTTAGTATCTTTGCTTGCGAAATTAACTTGAGCTATTGTTAATACAAGAAAGCCAGAGCTGAATGAGGGTGAGTATCATTGGAGAGCTTTCTGATCGATCTCTGCCGAATTCTATTAACGATACTATCTTCCTTATGCTGACTTAGAAAATAAGGATAAATGGATTTCTTGCTGCACTTAGTTAGTCCGGCTAGTGTGGCGATTTGATCTCGCATGTAATTAAGGTCTAAATGAAGTAGTACTGCAGGCGCATCAACGCGTTGGCAGATACGTTGCTCGCCAATTTGGTGAAATCCCAACATACGCTTGTAGAATAGAGCGTGGCGAGGATTGATTTCGATAAATGCATCTTCAACGCCGTAAATAAAGTATGCATATATATATGCAATATGAAATAGAGAAGCAAACACTTCTTTTGAGCCTGAGTTAGGATTAAAAGCAAGTTTTGACACTTCACATGCATACTTACCCCTATTGCGGAAAGAGTCAATCTCTGGCTTATATAGTTGATCAGCAAGCAGGCCTTCACTTGAGTCAATGGTTAGCGTGAGTGTTCCTAGAAGTTGTTGCTGTCCGTTGCATGCTTCAAAAGTAAATTGGTGGGGATTGTGTGAAAAGCTCGAAGTACTCTCAGTACAATAGCCGCGAGAAGCATACATACGTTTGATAAGCGTACTTGTTTTGATTCGTTGTTTAAATGAGTTAACTAGATAGATGCTGTAGCCATTTTGCTCAAGAAGCATGTGGTCTTGCTGGGTGTTTTCATCTTGCTTCTTTTCGAAAAGAGTTGTGTTGTCACTTCGGTAGTGAGGGGTAGTGATGTGACGCTGATTTTTTCTTAGAGAGATTATCTCTGAGTTAGATAAGTATAAATCGGAGTAAGGTGTGTTAAGTGGGGATTTGGCAGAGTAGGGTGTCTTTGCTATTGATTTTGGTATTGTTGTCTGCGTCGTATTCTGCATTAGTATTACCTCATGTAATCAAGTCGAAAGGCTATCGAATTGCTTGGCATTTTTACTGCAATCAGTATTAGTGCTAATAGGCAAATCGATAAGTAATTATTAAGATGTGATTTTCAATATTGTTTATTAGTAAATTAAGCAATATTCATGCCACTATATTTTGATATAGTTTAATCATAAGGTTATGGGATATTTGTGAAGAGAATAAGAAAAAATTGTCGTCAATAACTGACTATATTTTATATATAATTTATAATTTATTGTTTTTAAAGGATTTATAATGTCTCTAGTTAGAGACATATAAAAATAAATGAAAATAATAAATAATGCTTGATGTGATTTGTTTATAGATAAATAAAATTTTGATTACTAGAAAAAATTTACCAATGAATGGTTAGGATTTTTGATAAGACCATCTTTCTTCGCTTTTACTAATTAAATTAAGGCCCTATTTGCGTTAAATGTGGGAAGGAGGCTAGAATTTCCCAAGCGATTAAATTTGTTGATATTTACCATGAAACCCACGGACTTTCAAAAATGGTTGGCACAGTCTGATATGTTAACGCCATCCCAGCGGCAACGCGCCTTGGATGCGCTTCCCACTTCGAATATTGGTCAGGCGAGCTACAACCTTATCGAGGAACGAATTGCTGATGAGAGGAAGTGCCTCATTGTCATATACCGGGAGGCACGCGACATGGGATGGCGAATGGTCTTCAGCGCTACCGGTGCAATCATTGTGGTCGCACTTTCAACACGTTGACAGGCACGCAAATGGCAAGGCTTCACAAGAAAGAAAAGTGGTTGGATTATGCACAGTCTATAAAAGAGGGTGAGACTATCAAAAAAAGCGGCTCGGCGCCTGAGGTATCCCCACAAAATATCATTAAGAAACAATGTATTGTTGGATGGAGTTCAGATAAAAATCAGATCAAGCCGTTCTGAGCATAAAATTTCTTTCTAAAATAATAACCTGGAAGGATAAATTTATGTCGATTATTGATCTGCTGCATAACTTATTGAAAGAAAAAGTTCCCGGCATTCATGCTACCCGTCTCCAAGCTCTGATGGCTTGCTGTTCAGGCTGGTTTGAAAGGAGCGTCTGTATCGATTACGCAGCTCGGGCGGTCGCTTTCCGGACCTGCCTATATCAAACACAAAATCAAACGTATGGATCGCTTAGCCGGCAATTACCATCTCAACAGCGAACGCATGGAGATATACGGCGCCATGACCCGATGGCTATTGCAATCCCTGCCCATGCCCTTGATCCTTATCGACTGGTCGCCCCTGACAACAGATCAGCATCAGCAACTCTTACGAGCGGCTTTGCCTACGGGAGGGCATTCCGTTACCTTGCACGAAGAAATTCATCCCGTTAAGAAACTGAGCAACCGTCGGATACAGCAGCGATTTCTTAGGAGTTTGCAAGCATTGCTACCAGCCGATGTAGCGCCTATCATCGTTGCTGATTCTGGATTTCGC
>NZ_FNPQ01000036.1:0-27084 GCF_900107335.1 Nitrosomonas sp. Nm58
TACATAACAAACAACCCTTTGACGGTAGCAAGTTCTTCGACATGGAGGCGGCATGATTTTTCCAAAAATGGTTGCGAAATAAGAGAGTATCTTCTTAAATTAGCAATGATATTGACATCCTTGATCATCCCATCTAAAGTATCATGCCGATACCAGGTATTAAAAGAAAAAGGCAAGTCTTTAGAAAAACATGAACAAAAGTTCAATTCTAACAACGAATAACCCCCTTGAATGATCAGACTGGTATACAGGGGGGGTTATTCTGTTGACTAAGGTGCTGGTAATCGTAGGTACCGTCAAAAAGTGTAAGCGCTAATTTCACTAAATAAACCATAAATTTTAATGGAGGGAAGTAAAGATGAAAATAACCAAAACATTGTGCATGAGTTTTGCTCTTGGATTGTTGCTAGCAGGCACTGCTCAAGCAGCGGAACAAAACTTCAAGGTCATTGTTAACGCTTATGACACCACTATTCCTGAGCTTAACATCGAAGGCGTGACAGTGAAGAACATTCGCGCTTTTAATGTTCTCAATGAGCCTGAGACACTGACCGTCCACAAAGGAACCACTGTAAAAATTACCGTAGAAAACAAATCTCCTATCAGCGAAGGATTTTCCATTGATGAATATGGAATTCAAGAAGTAATCAAAGCAGGAGAAACCAAGACCATCTCTTTTGTAGCTGATAAAGCTGGTGCCTTTACTATTTGGTGTCAGCTCCATCCTAAAAACATCCACCTGCCTGGCTCTCTGAACGTCATAGAATAATGAGTTTGATGGAGCCTGTGAAGAAACAGTAACAGAGCATCCAACATTTCTTTTACGACTTATCGTATGGCCGGGCCAGCCCGGCCATACTGTTTATGTTGCGGAGTTCGCAAGACCAGCCTCCGCTATCATTCCAACACCTGCTTAACACAATCCACAGTCATTACTTGGTAGATCGTTCCGGAAAAACCTTTATCCTATTTTGCTCAATTGAAGTCTCTTAATCGTTCAAGAATCCTGTAGATTAAGGTTTTGGGGGATTCTTAGCATCACCAGTTGGGTGAGATTTTAATGAGACAATCAAAATCATCTGAAAGTGTTGCCATACCTTGCTTTCAGCTTGTATATGGCAACTGAGGAGCAGTTAATATTTTTAGCCATAAACCGTTTACAGTATTGGGTTTTTAGCTGTTCTTACCATAAATTTCAATTGAGGAATTTAAGTTGAAAAAACAGCCATGTAATCTGGCTGCCGCGCTGGCTCTGATCGTAGCAGGGAGTTCGATGACAAAAACTAGCGCGATGCAACGTGATGCGTTTCCATAGCCGCGTGATGCTGCAATTCGTGCAAGGGGCGACCAGGTATTTTGTGGCCGATCCACTGTGGCAGCAATGAACCGGCGATCATACCCAATGCGGAAATGCCAAGCCCGATTAATTGTGGCGGTATCAGACTTTCTTCGCCGATCAGGATTTCGATCATGAGCCAGGAGAGCAAGCCACCGAGAATAGCCGCTAGCGCACCCTGAGTGGTGGCCCGCTTCCAAAATATGCCACAAAGCAGTGGCACGAATGCACCGGCAAGCGTGACCTTGTAAGCGCTTTCCACCATTTCAAAAATAGAAGATTCAGAATTCAGCGCGAACGCGAGCACGATACTTCCAAAACCCACCAGCGTTGCCCGCATAACCCAAAGGAACTGGCGATCACCCATTTTCGGCCAAAAACCACGGATCACATTCTCAGAAAA
Source organism: Nitrosomonas sp. Nm58 (assembly GCF_900107335.1). NCBI lineage: Bacteria > Pseudomonadati > Pseudomonadota > Betaproteobacteria > Nitrosomonadales > Nitrosomonadaceae > Nitrosomonas > Nitrosomonas sp. Nm58. The sequence goes on from NZ_FNPQ01000036.1 coordinate 1,740, forward strand.
AGTAACGGATGGCGCGAGCAATGTTGCGGACGAACAACTCATGATCGCTGATATCACTGCACCGAAAAACAGCACCTGGGCAACCAGTGGCGTGTGCTGCAATACCAGCGTCGGCAGTAACAATTGGGAATCCTCTTCCAGCAATTTTGAAAATAATTCTGGGTCGATCATGGTTGCAGAATAGGCAATGAACATCGGCACAAAGGTAAAACAGAAATAAATCGATCCACCCAGTATCGAGCCCCACAGGGCAACATGAGCACTCTTCGCCGAGGTAATGCGTTGAAACACATCCTGCTGCGGAATGGAACCGAGCATCATCGTAACCCAGGCGCCGAGAAAGGCAATCCACTTCAATGGATCCATTTCCGGAAAAAAATTGAGCTTACCTGCCAGGCTGGCATGGTCAATAACCGCCATGGCCCCCCCGCTGACTTTACCGCTGATAATCCAGGCGATGAGAAGCAGGCCGCTCATTGATACAAACATCTGCACAAAATCCAGGATCGCCACAGAGAACATGCCACCGAAAGTTGTATAGGTGAGCACGATAGCGGTGCCGAGTATCATGCCTGTTTCCTGACTGACCGCACCATCGGTGACGACGTAAAAAATCAAGCCGAGCGCCTTGATCTGCGCCGCCACCCAACCCAGATAGGCCGCAACGATACAGAGCGAGGTGAGCACTTCGACTGCGCGGTTGTAACGCATGCGGTAAAAGTCGCCGAGCGTAAGGATGTTGAGCCGGTAGAGGTAGCGCGAGAAAAGAATGCCGGCGATGACCAGACACATTGAGGAACCAAACGGATCAGCAGCTACACCAGTTAAGCCTTCCTTAACGAAAGTGGCTGGTACGCCGAACACCGCCTCTGCGCCAAACCAGGTAGCAAACACCGTAGCGGTCACGACATGCAACGGCAGCGAGCGACCAGCAACCGCAAAGTCCTTAGCGCTGTGCACGCGCGTGGCAGCATAGAGGCCAATGCCCACGGAAACCATCAGGTAGAAAATAACAAACCACAGCAGCATGACCGCCTCACCAAAAAGTGATAAAAATTAGTATTTAGCCAGGCAGGATTATACTGATGGAGATGAGGAAAATAAACGCTCAAACCCTATCTCGTCACGCGTCTCGTTATCCCTTAATGTTGATCAGGGCTTACCCGTTATCGTCATCATTTTTGTACCCACTGCCCATTATTGTTTTGAATCCAGGTGTCAGCAGGAATTTTCTTGAATATTTCGGCGGCATAAACTTTTCCAACTTGATCGACGCTTACACCTTGTGCCGCAGCCTTTTCCTGATAAATCGCTCTGCGTTGAGCATTAATGGCATTAGCCTCTGCTTGAGCGCCAGGATTTCTGGCAACCACATAGCCGCTATAGCTTTCACCTATCGCGCCTGAGGCACGCAGCTGTTCAAGATTATCGGCCCATGCCGGTGCTCCATAGAGTGACAGTATCAGCAAAACAGTGCTAATGATTCCCAATAGGGGTTTTGTTTTTAGAATGCTTGGCATACGCAGCATGATATTCTCCTTATCGATCTAATTTGGGCACTAGAAGACATTCGGATTGGCTTCAATATCTTTTTTTGCCTCTTCTTCAAGCTTTACACGTATATCGGCATCTAGCTTGACATTAAGGTTAATAGTGATGGGCTCTTTAGGCGCTTTAACTTTGACGGTTGGCGCGCATGCGGTGATTACCAGACAGCAAAGTATCCATGATCCTATAGCCGATGGAATCTCTTTGGTTCGATGAGTTTTGTACACGGTTGCACTCCTTTTCTGATGGCCTCCCCGAGCGAGATCTCTGCTGGAATCGGCTAATGAGCATAACAGCATATACAATTTTGCGGAATACAGCTTAATGTAATTTGAATAGGTCGCGCAACACTTCGCTGGATAGCCTGTAGCCTTGACCAACAGCCTGCAGAATCTCGCCAATATTACTTTCAAGATTGAGATTCAAGCGAAACATCTGTCCCTCTTTAACATTGGGATTATTTCCCAGCAGGGAGAGGGTGGCCACCAGGTCATGCGCTGCGGACTTATCCAGTTTTAGGGACAGTTCGCTATAGTGAAAATCCTGCAGCGCCTGAAGTAGCCAATCCATTTCTTTGCCTGCGCTGGCTAGCAATTGCGAGGCTTTGTCAGATTGGAAGTGCAGCACGCCGGGCGCTTCCGCCACGAGATGGCTGTTTCGTATGGTGATCTGACTGCCTTCAAACGTAATCGGAATACTGCCACTGACACGACCATTTCCCGTCAATCCTTCTACCTGAATCTGATCGAACAGAACCTCGAGATCAATATCATCCACGCGTATCACAAAATCGTTGCGGGCAGAAACTGGATCGATGATGGCAGGCCCTAAGGACACGCTCCCTCCGAGCAGGAAGAGATCTGCTTTCTCGAGGGCGATTCGAGGCGGGGAGCCTTCAATTTGGTAGAAAACCACCAGTCTTTCCAGGGGAATACCGGGATCGATGCGCTGAATGGTAAGGGTCTGCCGCGATGGGCTGCTGGGTGATAACAAGTCATTTAAACTCAGCGTCGCATTCAGATTGCTGATTTTGGTGGTTGGATGCACAAACGATACATGATCGAGATCAACTACGCCGCTGCTGCGCATGCCTTCCCTGGACCATTCGAATTGAGCACGGGCGCTGACCATGCCGCTCACATCCTCCAACTGGGCAAGAGCGGGTAAAAGTGTTTTAGGTTGCAGGCCGCCGGCTGCAAAGGTTAAGGGAGTAATTGCTACCTTTAGCATGCCATCACCCTTATCGAGCGCCAGCTTGCCAGTGAGTGTCAGGTAGCGTAATCCCGGCGTGCCACCAGCGACGTCCATCGCATACACACTGGATTGACCCTGAACGGATTGAATGCTGCCGGAAACGGAAAGGGGGGCGAAATAGGGTGTGGATGTTTGGTGGTGCAGTTGGCTGATGGTGAAGTCAGCGATCTTGCCGGTTCCTGTGCCCAGCTGGAGCGCCGCCGCAATATTAGTCAGCTGCAGGCGCAATTGCGGCAGGGTGAGACTCATACCCTTGATGGCGCCCCGGCCTTGGTATTCTTCACCTGCAACAAGTCCTCCACTCAAGGTTATCTTCCCGGGATGAATTTGCGCTTCAACCGCTTGCGCCTCTTCTTGCTCGACCAGCAGCGTGAAGGCTGTTGCTGCTGCGGCGAGGTGATGTTTGAGTACCAGGCCTTGCGGCTTTTTCACCAGCTCGATATCCGCCCGGGAAATAGACAGGTTTAAAGGATCCTTAAGGCTAACGGCATGGATCGGATCAATCGCATCGAGCGTGGCCCGCCCCACCTTTTGCAGCGCCATTCGCCAGATATCCTGATCGAGGTGGATCTGCATCGGCAAGGCAACAGCAACCCGGCGAGCAATCAACTGCCCGGCAACCAGCCGATCTGCATCAACATGCAGATCAAGCTTGCCAGAACCCTGGGCGAAGGCTACGTCAAGCCCAAGCTTGCCGTTAAGATTAGTTACCTTTTGCGGAAAGCTGAGCGCTTGCAGTTCAAGCTGAGCTTGCCCGGTCAGCGTACTGTGTTGCAGCCAGCTCAATCCATTCAGGCCATCGTGGCGGAACTCCAGGAAGGGAGGAGTCTGTCCGCTGATTTTCATCGCTAATACTACCGATCCTGCGCTGGGCTGAGCAAGGCCAAGCAATTGCCAGGGATAATGCCTGGCTGGGCTATTGGCATTGAAAACGAGATTGATATCAGGTGCATTGAGATAATAACGCGCCGTAACATCCAACTCTGCCACGAGTGTATCAGCGGAAGTCAGTAATTTTCCGATTAACCGTGCATTTGATTCATCCATATGCAAACTGAATCTGGCCTGTTCAAAGACTTGCTCGGATGGTGGCTCTACCTGGCCACTCCCTGGCAGATGGATATCGGCTAGCAGGAATTCAGCACTAATATGCTGCGGGCGCCTCGCCACGAGCATGAAGGCTGCATCGCCCGTGAAACTGGAAATTTGCGCCTCGGGCAGACTCAACCTGCCTTCTGCAATAGTCATCTTGCCCTGCAGATTTCCTTGGGCATCCAGAGTGACCGCAAGCGAGCTTTTGGCCTGACCCGCTGGGCCGGTGATTTCAGCATCGAGGCCGATAAAGAGCGTGTCTGATTGAGTTTGATCGAGATTGCCAGTCAGCGCGATGACCGCATCGCCCCAAGCTGAACGCACATGAATAGCCGAATCCCTGAATGAAATGGCAGGCAACCGGATCGGATTCGAATTTTCGCCAGCGGAGGAAAGCAGAGGTTGCAGTGAGCCCAAAGGAGGCCGTTCCCCGCTCAGATCGAGCGCCATTTGTAGTCCACTCATTTCAACCGAGTCTACCGTTCCTGCGAGCAGATCGCGCAAATGCCAGGAGACATAAATCTTGTCAGCATGCAGCTCCTTAGCGGTACCTATCGTCAGGTCGCGTAATAACAGGCTATTAAGCGAAATATCTACAACCGAAAGAGATGGCATCGGAATATTTTGTTCGCGTAACTGATAGCTGATGAGCGAGGCTATCAGCGGGACGCGAAATGTATAGAGACCCATGCCGGTTATAATGGCAAGGCTAGCCAAAGTCAGTAACCAGGTAGCTAAATGTTTGCCTATTTTGCTCATTAATACTGTTTGAAATAACTAACAAAATCTATTGTAGCCGTTAAGCTGATCATAGATTCCAACCATGGCATTTAGAGATATTACCCTAAACTCCTCTTTTAGCCCGATCCGGAAGCCGAGTGAAAAGAATGCGTGGTGTAAATTATTATCTGCCTAAAGAACTGGCCCAAACATTGTCCTTAAACAGCTCAGAAATAATTATTTTTGATAGTAGCGATCGTTAGATCTTGCTATGTCTTTCCCAGTATTTCTTTTGCGATCATCACCACTCGTTCCGGCTCAAAGCCGAATTCTTTCTGTAGTTCTTTTAAGGGAGCTGAGGCGCCAAAGGTCTGCATACCTACGATACGGCCGCTATTGCCTACATAGCGTTCCCAACCGAAGGTGGATGCCTGTTCAATCGCGATGCGTGCCTTTACTGTGGAGGGCAGTACACTGTCACGGTATGCCTGCGTTTGGTGCTCAAAGATATCCCATGATGGCATGGACACAACGCGGGAGAAGATGCCTTCAGAAATGAGCTGCTCATGGGCTTGCACAGCAAGACTGATCTCGCTGCCAGTTGCGATCAGTATAATCTCAGGCTTGCCGCCCGGCGCGTCAGCGAGCACATAAGCCCCGTGAGCCACGCCAGAAGCTGGCGCATATTTACTGCGGTCCAACGTCGGAAGCGCTTGGCGCGACAACACCAAGGCAGCCGGGCGGTGGCGCAGTTGCATAATGACACGGTATGCTTCGACTACTTCGTTGGCATCGCCAGGACGCAAAAGCGTCAGGCCAGGGATGGCGCGCAAAGAGGCAAGATGCTCGATCGGTTGGTGCGTCGGACCATCTTCTCCGTCGCCCATGGCATCGTGAGTGAATACAAAGATAGTTGGCAACTCCATCAGGGCCGACAAGCGAATCGCAGGCCGCGCGTAGTCACTAAAGATAAAGAAGGTGGCGCCGTAAGACCGCAGCTTGGATAACGACAACCCATTTACGATCGCACCCATGGCGTGCTCGCGGATACCGAAATGTAGATTCTTGCCTCCCGGCGTTTTGGCCTGGATATCTTCCGCACCTGGATAAGTCAACAAGGTTTTGGTCGACGGGCCAAGGTCCGCAGAACCGCCGATCAACCAAGGAATGTTTTGCGCTAGCACGTTCAGCACTTTACCCGAAGTCTCCCGTCCTGCCAGTCCCTTAGGATCCTTGGAAAAAACTGGAAGGTTGCGATCCCAGTCGGCCGGCAATTCACGTCGCTGCATCTGATCGATTTCAATGGCGAGCTCAGGATACTGGGCACGATAATCAGCAAACAGCGCTGTCCATGCACGATGCGCTGATGCTCCCCGCGCGCCAATGCCAGCAGCAAAATGCTCGCGCACCCCTTCCGGCACAAGGAACTGCGCATCCTCAGGCCAGCCGTAGGCACGTTTGGTAAAGCGAACTTCGTCCGGACCGAGCGGCTCACCGTGAGCTGCAGCGGTATCCTGTCGATTCGGCGAACCGTAGCCAATGTGACTGTCGAGAATGATGATTGTGGGCCGGCCTTTGGTTTTCTGGAATACCTTGAGGGCGTGATCAATTTGTTCGGTGTCGTTTGCGTCACTCAATCGCAGGACACTCCAATGATAACTGAGGAATCGCGTCGCCACATCCTCCGTGAACGTAAGCTGGGTGCTGCCTTCAATAGTGATGCGGTTGTTGTCGTAGATCCAGCAGAGATTATCGAGGGCAAGATGGCCAGCCAATGAAGCAGCCTCTGACCCTACGCCTTCCATTAGGTCTCCATCGCTACAAATAGTGTAGATATTATAGTCGAAGAGGTTGAAAACCGGCTGGTTATAGCGGCTTGCGAGCCACTTCCCGGCAATCGCCATACCCACGCTGGTTGCTATACCTTGTCCGAGCGGACCCGTGGTGACCTCTACTCCCGATACCCAGTGATACTCAGGGTGACCCGGAGCTTTGCTACCGAACTGGCGGAAACGGCGAATATCTTCCAGTGTCACCGAAAGCTGTCCCAGCCTCTCGTAGTCTGCATTGACCGCGCGTGTACCCGTTAAGTGCAGCACTGACCACAACAGCATCGACGCGTGCCCGTTCGACAGCACGAACCGGTCTCGATTGGGCCAGATCGGATCCTGCGGATCGAACTGCATGATGCGATTCCAGAGGGTGTAGACAAGGGGGGCAAGCGCCATAGCTGTACCGGGATGGCCAGAATTGGCCGCTTGCACGGCATCGATCGACAGCGTACGGATAGTATTGATAGACAACTGATCGAGTTCAACGTTGGTCATGCGCTTTCCTTGTAGAATGCAATCAATTTCTCGCGTCCACTGGCACACCCGCTTCCAGACTATTTGGCACTTTGATGGAAGGGAATAAATTGTAATGAAGGACTAAGCCGCTAATCATATTTTAGCCCGAATATTTCATAAATTCGCGTTAACACCTTAGCAATTCCTTGATATGTGCTCCACCCACATGAATGATTTTCATAGCTGCTTACCTTCTCCAGAACGTTTTTCTCATTCTTCAGAAAACACTGGGTATCCGTATGCCCAATCTGTGTGCATTGCGATGGAAAACATCAATCCAGTTCGCAAGCGGGCGTAATCGTTACCAGAAATCCTTCATAAATGGGCTTCTCTAGCCGTTGCACGATCAAACTCTTGAGGATTGTGCCATCCTCCATAATTCTTAATAAGGACATCAGCTTCATTCGGTCCCCAGCTACCGGGTTTATACAGGCAAACCGGGTGATGCTTCGTCAGAACCCTGTCAAGAACCGCCCAAGCAGCTTCTACCGCATCCTGTCGAATAAAAAGTGCGCTATTACCCGCTAATGCGTCGCCTAACAGGCGCTCATAAGGGGCTTGCTCGTCTGGTTGGGCATTGAGGAGATAAAGCTCTTTTTGATCGCCAATAAATTCCTCTCCCACTCGCTTGACACGTGCGGCGAGAGCAATAGCGGGACAAGGGGATAACTTGAAACGTAAATAATTAGCCCGGCCAGACGCCGGCCAAGCATCTTCGAACAATTTCTGGGGCGGGGCTTTGAACTGGACCAGTATCTCTGCAGCACTCTCGGCTAAGCATTTGCCTGAGCGCAGGTACCACGGTACGCCTGCCCAGCGCCACGAATCAATGAACAGCCGTAGGGCGCAATAAGTCTCTGTGTCGGAGCCCTTAGCGACACCCGGTTCCTGAAGATAGCCTTCAAACTGACCTCTTACCAGATCTTCCGGATTTAGCGGATGCATCGCCCGGAATACCTTGGCTTTTTCGCTTCGCTGCGCTTCAAAATTTTGTTCGGCAGGAGGCTCCATCGCTAAAAGAGCGACTATCTGAAAGAGATGATTCTGAACCACGTCGCGCAGACAGCCGACGCCGTCGTAGAAGCTGCCTCGACCCTCTACTCCAAAATCTTCCGAAAGGGTAATCTGGACGCTCTCCACGTAATTGCGATTCCAGATCGGTTCCAGAAAAGAGTTTGCGAACCGGAAATAGAGAATGTTTTCAATGGCTTCCTTGCCAAGAAAGTGATCGATGCGAAAGATTGAAGTTTCCGGAAAAACTAAATGCGCGGCGTGATTAAGCTCGCGGGCCGAAGCCAGATCGCGGCCGAAAGGCTTTTCCACAATGATGCGGGCGTGCTCAGCCAAGCCGGCTGAACCAAGATCCTTGATGACTGCAGCGAAGAAGGCGGGGGAAATGGCCAGGTAGAAGGCTGGATGCGAGACGCCGTCAAGCGCTTGCCTGAGCGCTTGAAATGTCTCTGGATTTCTATAGTCACCGTCCACATAGCGCAACAGCGAGAGCAATTGGTTTAGGACGTTGGGATCGACGTTTTTAATGGAATGTTTTATGCCGTCTTTTGCCCGGTCGCGCAGTTGCGCTAGATTCCAGCCTGAAAAGCCAACGCCGACTATCGGAATCCTTAGCATGCCTCGCTTGACCATCGCATAGAGCGAGGGGAATATCTTTTTGTACGCAAGGTCGCCTGTCGCACCAAAAAACACGAGCGCATCGGATGGCGTTAGGCCGCTGTTAGATTCGCTCATATCACGCCCCGTCCTTTTGCTTTTCATCATGGCCACCAAACTGTTTGCGCATCGCCGAGAGAATACGATTGGCGTAATCGGCCTCCCCTTGAGACTCGAAACGCCCGAATAACGCGGTGCTGATGACCGGCGCCGGCACACCCTCATCGATAGCTGCGAGCGTGGTCCAGCGCCCCTCGCCCGAATCCGATACGCGCCCTGAAAATTGCTTAAGCTCAGAATCTTCGGCAAGCGCAGCCGCCGTTAAATCCAGCAGCCAAGATGCGACCACACTGCCTCGGCGCCATACCTCGGCTACTTTACCGATGTCGATGGGGTATTGGTATGCATCGGGATCACGTAGCGGAGTGGTCTCGGCGTCCTGCGCCCTTGAACGCAAACCGATGTCTGCGTGCTTGAGAATATTGAGTCCTTCGGCATATGCCGCCATCAGGGCGTACTCAATGCCGTTGTGAACCATTTTTACGAAGTGGCCCGCGCCAGCCGGACCGCAGTGCAAGTAGCCATATTCTTCAGGGCCAGGTGCGCCGTCACGACCGAACGTGCGTGGTGCAGCCGCGACACCAGGCGCAATGCTTTTAAAAATTGGATCGAGATACCGGATGACGTCATCTTCTCCACCAATCATCAAGCAGTATCCGCGTTCAAGCCCGAATATACCCCCGCTGGTGCCACAATCGACGTAGCGGATACCGCGTGCCTTGAGCGTTTTGGCGCGCACTTGATCATCGCGATAATAACTGTTGCCTCCATCAATAATGATATCGCCGGCTGAAAGCAGCGCTGCCAGATCCGAAACTGTCTTGCCGGTGACGCCTGCGGGCACCATTATCCAGACCACACGCGGTTGAGAGAGTTTGGAGGCAAAATCACCAAGCGAGTCGGCGTTCTGAATGCCCGAACCCGTAAGCGCCTTAACAGCGTCAGCATTGACGTCATAAACGATGCACGAGTGGCCGCCTTTAGTTAAGCGCCGGACCAGATTGCTCCCCATACGCCCAAGACCAATCATTCCAACTTCCATCCAATTATCTCCCTCTTGATTTCGATTCAATCATTCTTTCTGCCCGTTGCTGGACCTTGGGGCCAAAAGAAGACAAATCAAACTAGAAGCTCTATTGTTCTTCCGAGATGCTGGTAGTTATGTTGTGAATCTGGAGAATCTTGTCAATAAAAAATCTTTCCATAAGGAAAGCCCCATCGATTTGATTGCTCACTGGAACAAAATAATGCGCTCTGGATAAAGTATCGTCAAGCGATGTTGTAATGAAATAAATGCCCATTTTTCTAAACTCTGAGGGATCTGGAGATCAATCCCGGCGCTGATGGCTCGACTGGTCGCGCCAACCACAACGCTCTCGGACGTTTATTCATGAAGCCAAGGTTCCCCTCAGATCGATAGGAAAATAGCGGCACATGATGTTCATCATGACATAGGGTTGCTGCATAATGGCAAAAGTCAATCCATAGAAAATTTGAAGAAGTATTTCCAATAACTAAAATGACTTCATAACGATAACCCAACCGGGAGAAATATTATTTCTGATCAACGCGATTATTATGAAGTGCTCGGTATTGCCAGGGATGTCGATCAAAAGGCGATCAAGGATGCGTTTCGCACCCTTGCGCTGAAGTATCACCCAGATCGCAACAAGGAGCCTGGGGCGGAGGAACGTTTCAAGGAGATTGCCGAGGCTTATGCGATCCTTTCTGATCCTGCCAAGCGGGCTGAATATGATGCACGGGGGTTTGCCGGGGTAGCCGGCACCAGCCGGGAGGACCTGTTCAGCGGGATTAATTTTGAGGATATTTTCGGTGGACTCAATTTTGATTTCGGCATGGGCAACCTGTTTGATGGTTTCTTTCGTCGACATAAGAAACAGGCAGAATCGATCCGTGGCGCGAATATCGAAATGGATCTTTACGTCACGCTGGAGCGGGTAGCAGCCGGTGGTGAAGAAGTGGTTCATTTGACCCGGCCGGTAGCTTGCTCTGCCTGCCATGGCACCGGTGGCGAAGGCGGGATTGCGCCACGCAAATGTAAAACATGCGGCGGAACGGGGCGTATGACATATAGCCACCGGGAGGAAAAAGAACATTTGTTGATTCAACAGATTGTTCCCTGCTCGGCCTGTCATGGGCGTGGCAGCATCAATGACCATCCCTGTCCGCAATGTCATGGCAGCGGCGAGGTCGAACAAGAAGAAACGCTCACGGTAAAAATTCCGGCAGGGATCGAGGAAGGCATGGCATTGCGCATTGCTGGCAAAGGGATGCCAGGCCTTTCGTCTGATGGTGTTGCTGGCGATCTGTTTGTCGTGGTGCGCACACGCGAAGACGCGCGCTTCGAGCGAGCAGGTGCGGATTTGTGGCACACGGTGACGCTTCCTCTCTCCGATGCGGTGCTCGGCGCCACGCTGAAGGTGCATACCTTGGATGGAGCAATCGAGGTGACGGTGCCTGCAGGCACGCAGTCTGATGCAATACTGCGTCTGAAAGGAAAAGGATTGCCTGTATTCAAGAGTGACCGGCTGGGTGATCTCTATTTGCGGATTCGTTTGAAAGTACCGGAGCATCTTTCCCATGAGGAGCGCGAATTATATGAGCAATTGCGTGCGATCAGTCACAAGCCGCATCAAGGAATATCTGAATAAGTGAGCATTGTACCAACAGTAGCTACTTATTCAGATTTTCCTTAACATGATAAGTAGCTTGTTCATAGGATACCGATCAGAATGATTGCCAAGCTGAGGCCGATACATTACTTACCCGTCAAGATACTGCCGCAGCCCGATGAGACCACCTGTGGCCCGACCTGCCTGCATGCGGTTTATCACTATTGGGGGAAGCACGACTCACTGGAAGATATTATTGCCCGCACGCGCAAACTGGAAAGCGGCAGCGGCACATTTGATGTTTTTCTGGCATGTGATGCGTTACGCAATGGTTTTCAGACTACGATCTATACCTATAATCTGAAGGTGTTCGACCCGACCTGGTTCGCTGCAGGGGTGGATATTGCCGAGCGATTGCGACAGCAGCGTGAAGCCAAAACGGATCGCAGGTTGCGCTACGTGACCGAAGGCTATCTGGAATTCCTCAGTCTGGGCGGGCAGCTACGGCTGGTGGATCTCTCCCATTCACTGATTCATGGTCTATTGCGTCGCGGCCTGCCGATTTTGACTGGCTTGAGCTCGACGTTTTTGTACCGTGTTGCGCGCGAGCATGGGCCAGATGATGTGCCGGATGATATACGCGGTTCTCCTGCTGGGCATTTCGTAGTCATCAATGGCTATAACCGTACCAAACGCACCTTGCTCGTGGCCGATCCCTATGGACCGACTCAGGAATACTGGAGCAATATCGACCGGGTGATCGGCGCGATTCTGTTAGGAATCGTGACGTATGATTCTAACTTGCTTATCATCCATCCGCCACAAACCCTCGAGCAACCAGCGATTGAATTACCATGAGTATCCTCATCGTCGTGAGCAATCCTCGTGACTGGCCGCTGGCTATTCCCGATGTCGCGGTGGTGTCTGCGAGAGTATATCTGACGGATCCCGCTTACGGCAGCCAGCTTAGAGCACGGGTATTCAATCTGTGTAAATCCTACCGCTACCAGAGCCTTGGCTACTATGTTTCGCTGCTCGCAGAGGCACGCGGGCATAAGCCTTTTCCCCGGGTGAACGCGATCGAGGATCTGCAATCTCCAGGTTTAGTGCGATTGATTACTGAGAATCTGGATGAGCGGATACAAAAATCCCTGTCAGCGATCAAATCTGAGCATTTCGAACTCAGCATTTATTTTGGCCACAATGTGGCCAAACATTACGATCAACTCAGCCGTCAGCTGTTTAATTTGTTGCAAGCGCCGTTGCTGCGTGCTTATTTCGATCGCCACGATGGCCAGTGGCGCCTTCGTAGCATCAAGACCATTGCAGCGAGCGATATTCCGCCGCAACACCAGGATTTTGTGGTGCAGGCTGCCACAGATTATTTTTCGGGGCGTAAACCGTGGTCACCCCGACTGATTGCGCCACGCTACGATTTAGCCATTTTGCGTGATCCCAACGATCCTGAGCCACCGTCCAATGCCAAGGCGATGAAACAATTTGAGAAGGCTGCGGAGAACCTGGGAATGCATGTCGAGTTCATTACGCGTACTGATTTTGGCCGATTGCCCGAATTTGATGCGCTGTTTATTCGCGATACCACCTATGTCAACCATTACACCTATCGCTTTTCGCGGCGGGCTGCCGCCGAAGGATTGGTCGTGATCGATGATCCGAACTCCATCCTGAAGTGTAACAACAAGGTTTATCTGGCTGAGTTACTGACCCGCCGCCGCATTCCTGTGCCGAGAACCTTGCTGGTGCACCGAGACAATGTCGAACAGGTCATCCCCACGCTCACTTTGCCGTGTGTGCTCAAGCAACCGGATAGCTCATTCTCGCTGGGGGTAGCCAAGGTCGAGACAGAAAAAGAATTGCGCTGCAAAGTAAACGAGTTGCTGGGCAAATCGGAGTTGATTGTTGCCCAGGAATATCTGCCGACTGAATTTGATTGGCGGGTGGCCATACTCGACCGTCGCCCCCTATTCGTCTGCAAGTACTTCATGGCGCCGGGGCACTGGCAGATCGTCAAACATGGAGAACAGAAACGCGATTACGTCGAAGGGCTGACGCAAGCAGTGTCACTGGAGGAAGCGCCAACCAAAGTAGTGAAGATGGCGCTCAAAGCAGCCAATTTGATCGGTGATGGTTTTTATGGCGTGGATATCAAGCAGGTCGGCAAGCGCTGTTACGTCATTGAAATCAATGACAATCCCAATGTTGATGCAGGCAATGAAGACGGCATTCTCCAGGATGATCTGTATCAGCAGATCATGACGGTATTCTTGCATCGATTGGATAGGCACAAGCAGGGAGAGTGGCGGTGAAGGCCGCATTGCCTGCTTTGCCCGTTTTTTCCGGCTACGGCATTGAATTGGAGTACATGATTGTCGACCGCGAGAATCTTTCCATCCGGCCCATAGCGGATAAATTGCTGCACCAACTCTCGGGCGAATATGCTTCCGAAGTCGAACATGGCCGGCTGGCCTGGTCTAATGAAATCGTGCTGCATCTGATTGAGCTCAAGAATGCTCATCCCGAACCGGTTATTGAATCGCTTCCCGCGTTGTTTCAAAGCGAAATCCAGCGCATCAACCGTGAGCTTGAATCCCTGAGCGCAAAGCTGATGCCGTCTGCCATGCACCCCTGGATGAATCCCCGGTTGGAGACAGCGCTGTGGCCTCATGGCAACGCAGAAATTTACCGCGCTTATGATCGTATTTTTGATTGCAAGCGTCATGGCTGGGCCAACCTGCAGAGTATGCACTTAAATATGTCATTTGCTGACGATGTCGAGTTTGCCCGCCTGCATACCGCCATCCGGCTGCTGTTACCCATCCTGCCTGCCTTGGCAGCGAGCTCACCGATAACCGAAGGGCATCATGCCGGTTCTCTGGATAGCCGCATGGCGTATTACCTGACGCATCAAATGAGAATTCCCTCGACGATGGGTAAAGTAATACCCGATACGATCACCACCCATACCTCATATGAAACGCAGATTCTAGCGCCGATGTACCGTGAAATCGCAGCGCTGGATTCAGAGGGCGTATTGCAGCACGAATGGCTCAATGTACGGGGCGCAGTGGCTCGTTTTGTTCGCAATGCTATTGAAATCCGAGTGATCGATGTGCAGGAATGCCCATATGTCGATCTGGCTATTGCCGCGGTCGTGCGTGACATCGTGCATGCATTGTATGACCAACGAACCGCAGCACTCGCGGATCAGCAGGCGATCAGCACGGATGCTCTGGTCAAGATCCTGCATGACTGCATCCGGGATGGTGAGCAAGCCAGGATCACTGATCATCAATATCTGGCGCTGCTGGGTTTTCCTCTACAACATTGTGAAGCACGTGAGCTGTGGCAGCATCTCATCGTATCGATGATGCCGGAGCAGACGAGGCAACCCTGGCAAGAGGCATTAACTACTATCCTGGAACAGGGCCCCCTGGCGCGTCGCATTTTACGCGCAATCGATCAAGATTTTAGCCAGACACGACTACAGGCCGTTTACCGTGAACTGTGCGATTGTTTGGATGAGGGACGGCTGTTTCGTGGAATAGGTTAAAGCTAGGGCAGAGAGGAAGATGTGACCTCAACGACTCATTTTGTCAACAGCGGTGAGCACGTTGGCTATCGCACACCGTGTCAATATCTACCTCATTTTTTGCGGCGGGGCCAGACCCTGAGGTAGTGGTGGAGGATCCAGTACCCGGCCTCACGAAACAGGTACATGATCTTCACCGCCGCTTCTACCGAAAATATGAGCAAGGCTAATGGGTGCCCCCTTAACTCGCTCACACTACGCAGACATGGAGGGTGTGATGACTTAAGCGGTTGCACTTTCTTGAGGTGAGGGTTCGCCTTGCTTGATATACATGGAAACAGTTTTTTTGAGCCGATCAGCGTATTGGTAGATATCTGAGAGATCATCTATAAGCACTGTCTTTTCTTCTTTTTCATCGAATAGGCCAAGTGTCAATCTTACTGGATTATTGAATCTTAAGCGGCAAATAGGCTTGCGGTTATTATCATCACACAAGATTGCGCAATAGCTTTTAGCGTCCCTCATGACCACCCTCTTGGGCTCGATAATCTCACGGAGAATTGCGCGTATGATGCGAAATCCCTCAAGCTCTTCCGCTGTGGTGGTTATGTCATCTCCATCTGACTCATCTTTTTTTATTTCTGCTGCCGGCTCCATCGCCATTTTCAATCTTTCATTGATTTTTTCACCGATGAGTTGATGGAAGGCATTCTTCGTTATTTGAGTGAACTGCTCCTTAATTGCAGGTGTCATGCGCTTGCCATTGAGCACTTCCGCGCATACCATTCTGACAAAATCTTCCGATGGGTTGATCATCCATTCAGCCAGCACGTTACGGATAGCCCTTGTGTATTTTAAATCGCTGGCAGTATTCAATATCAACTCAATATTGAATGCTGACTTAGTAAATTTCTTTAGCTCTTCAACGTGCTGGTCTTTGAAATCCAGGATGTTAAATTCAAAGAATGGCTTTTCATCCATTTTATTTGGCTGCTCCAGATCAGTGAAAAACCGATATGAGATTCCGTTGGTGAGCACGCCAAACCGTGCTTCTGTCACATGAAAATAACGAAACAACTGTGATGCGTGATTGGTATTTAAATCACTGCCGCTTTTTTTGCATTCAAAAAGCATGATGGGTTTGTCATTCATCAGAATGGCATAATCAACTTTTTCGCCTTTTTTCATCCCGATATCCGCAATCAACTCTGGGGTCACTTCTGTTGGATCGAATACGTTATAGCCCAGTATTTGTATGAAGGGCATTATCAGAGCATTTTTTGTTGCCTCTTCGGTTTGTATCGTGTCCTTAATTTTCTTGATGCGAAGTGACAGTTCCTTGAGTTGATCAATCAGATCCATAAATAGTTCTCCATAAAAAATTATTGTTAATTGCTTCTTGCTTTTCCATTCGAGCAGATCTGCTTTAAATTTCTCTGGGTCTGGCTTGATTTGTCTTCTTTTCACCGCGCACCCACCTTACCACCGCATAGCAGAGGGTATTGATTGAGCCTCGCATTTGCTTGTTTTCCCAGCCAGCCAGGAAGAATAGAAAAGAGTGGAAAAGAGGTCAGGCCCCTTATCTCCTTATTAGACCCAAACTTCCCATTAATAATCTAATTATCTGATTTTTATGAAAATCTTTTACAGTGACGTCATGTAGCCTCCTATTCTGTTGGTGAAGTAAAGTTGCTGCAGATATCCATGTATCATGCTATTGACACCAATGTCAACGGGGGTAATTATCTTATTTATTAACCACTTATTTAATATAGCTAATAAATAAAGTGGATACTCTAGAATAAGGGGGTTAGCCCTCTTACAGAGTACTGGCCTTGGTTTAAAGGGGGCTGTGATATCGAGCGGCAAATTAAAGTCAACAGCAGCCAGGTCACTCGCCTTATTCAGTTATTTTTTCTCGCCCGAATTGCCTGTCGCTATGTAACCTTTGAGTTATCAGCTTCAATATTGGAGCAGGCGTATATCCTTTTAGTGGACTACTTCGACTCATTGGAGAAAGGCTAAATTTGTGGGGATACTTCAATGGTAGACCCTCTTTTCCACTTCGCAGAACAGCTTAATCTGCAGGATTCTTGGACGATTTAAGAAGCCTCAACCGAGAAATTTAGGATAAATGAATTTTTTGGTCGTATTCAATAAGGATCACCTATACGTATTTACACGTATTTTCTTTATCAGCATATCTCGATAATCTACTGAAGTATCAAAGCTTAATTAGGGTTGCGGACTATCGTGGCAGTCACGTGGGAAGCTCAATATTTCAAGTAACGATGTTAAAAATGGCGGATTTCTAAATGGGGTGTTGATATGATTTTATCAGCAAGATTTACACAATATTTTATGCATGGTTGTTTGTTTTTTGCTTTGGCACTATGGTTATCTAATACGGTGCTTGCTCAGAGTGCGATTACTCCAAAGAATCTTGCTATCTATTACGGCATGCCGAGTTTAGTCAACGGCGCGAATGGCAATATCAGTGTCGCTGTAGATGTTTTTAACGACTATGATGTGGTAGTTTTGGGGGATTCACTTGAATTCCCGCAATACACCGGAGCAATTGGTCAAATACCGTATTACGGATGCGATCAAAACAGTCATTTCGATCACGACTTCACTCAACAAATTATTAAACTGCTGCAACCACCCCTTGGCAAGACGCAGGTATTTGGCTATGTGTCTATTGGTGGGGAGAATACTGCTCGGCAGTGTAGCGGCATTCCTGTACCTCTTACCGTCGATGAAATGAAAGCGCGTATCGACGCATGGTCTAATATGGGTGTCGCTGGCATCTTTCTGGACGAAGCAGAATATGGTTTTGGCAGTTCTCGAATAGTGCAGAACGAAATTGTGGACTATGTTCATAGTAAATCCTTGAGGGTATTCATTAACGGTTATAGCCCCGATGATGTATTTGGGACAGCGGTTGTCAATGAAGTACTTTATACGACAGGCTATTATGCAAATACCCTGTCATCAGTTCAAATGAATCCACAAGGTGCGGCAGCACATCTGGGTGCTATGGATATCTATTTATTGGAACATTTCCAAGTTATCAATGGTACTTTCCTGGATCCGCAAATCTGGACAGACAGATCAGACAAGGCATATGCCTATAAGCAGAAATACGGCACCCAGATTGCCACCGTCACGACTCAGGCAGATGTTAGCCCAAATCAAGCGGATTGCACTCTGTTATTCGAAGAAAATAAGTTCGATTATGCATGGTGGTCGACATTGCTATATGGTTTTGATTTCATGGCCTGGGGCGAGCCTAGCGGTTTTTCAGCATGGGGAACCTGCTCAAGCGCTTTGCCTTTTCATGTGAGACCCAATCTGGGAGATATTGGAGAGTTTATTTCTTCTGTGATTCATCCTTTGCCTAATGCTCAACCTATTCATTACCGTGACACCACTACAGGGATCATTGAAATCGATACTAGCACCCATACCGGCAGATTCAGACTTATCTCACCGCCAAACCAGGCGCCAGTAGCCAATGACGATAACGTGACTACCTTTGAGGGTAGACCGGTTATTATTACCGCTTTGGAATTACTAAAAAACGATTTTGACCCAGATAATGACGGGATTAACATTGCCACTGTCGATACTACAAGCTCCCGAGGCGGCACAATTAGCGACAATGGTGACAAGACTTTTACCTATATACCTGCCCCTAATATATTAGGCACCGATAGTTTCAACTATACAATTGTTGATGACCAAAATGTGGGAGCTAAAGCTGTAGTCTATATCAACATTACCCTCCCTATGCTGACGCCGGCAACTTATTTGCCTGAAACTGTTACGATTAGCACGGGTGAATACCAATGGGGAACTCTTAAGAGCTTCAAAGAGGTTGATAGCGATACTTATGATATTAAGTCTCACCGAATTGCCGATGGCAGAAGCACCGATTGGTATGCGACCACAACAATACTTGATTGGCCCGCAAGCATGTCTGAGTTGTCACTAAGTTATAAGGGTCAGTATTCTATAAAAAACGTTATGCAAAGCTTGTATTTGTATAACTATAAGACCGCCAATTGGGATCTGCTGGATAAGCGCACGGTTGGAAATACAGACGATGTCACTGTATCGGCCGTGATTAATCTGAGCCCAGATAAATATGTGTCACCTAAGGGTGAAATGAAAGTGCGCGTGCGAGGTTTTCACACTAATCGTAATTTTGAGTGCTGGGCAAATGCTCTCAGTTGGACGGTTCGTTAACTGCTAATAATAAGCTGACTATATTTGCCCATCCTAACGAGTGGTCAAGCGGGAACTAGAAGGTCAACCCACGGTTTGGTCTCAAGGTTTTAGAAATCTCTGAATTAATGCTGAAAGGGAGGTGATCACTGCAAAAGAAGACAATTTCATGCGCTGGCGGGCTAATTGCGCCCATGCCAACTGTATGCGGGTCTGTCGCCAAGTTTTCGCATGAGCGAGCAAATACGCTCCTTTGGGTCTGTTATGATATTGTTTGGGAAAGGCGATTTATTTTTAATCTCTGGCAACAATAAATGCTAAAAGTGGTAAATTTTGGGTGCTGTTTTGCTCCATGGTCATCATCGGGTATAACTCTGCCTAAAAATTAAGCAGGATAAGTGAATTACCCGATCAAAATTCAAGCAGAAAAAACTATCTTTAACCGGTCATTATTAAGTCAGCGTCAACAGTACAGCAGATATTGAGTCACTCCGATAGTTAGGTCACTGAGCGTTACTCGCATCTTTCGATGAAAATCCTCCTGGAAGCTTCTGACAGTGCATCGGCCAAAATCAAGAAAGCCATGCAACCCAAGGAGACGTCCACGACTGATTCCTGAACCGCACCGGGAGTGGGCGGAGGTCGACTCCCTCGCCGGGTTCCGGGGAGACCAGGGCGCGGGTTGCCCCCCAGGGACGCATAGTTGCCCGGAGCACAGCCGAGTTCGAGTGGGAATAGCCTTTATACCCCCCCAGCGGCTCCCCGACGGGGCCACTGAGGCGAAACTGGAACGTATCCGGGAGAGTACCGGGCTCGGTTCCTCCTTCCTCTCAGGCCGGTTTGGTCACTTGCACCAGCCGGGGCCGGCAGTCATGTGTACAGCGATAGTCCGGTGGAGTTTCTTCGGTGACGATATACACTCTCCTCCCGTCATTTCTCTCGGCAAGTAAAGCCTGAATCATCCTCCCGGGTTGAAACGCTATCCAATGGGATTGCTTCTCGCTGTCTTTCTCCATGAAACCATCGGCAGGGATCAACGCAGATCTCGAATGCCAAGGTTTCCATTTACCTGTCTTGATGGAATCGAGCCTTGCCCAACTTTTGTCGCCCTGGTATTGGATGCCGCCACACATGAATCGAGGAAAAAGAATGACAAATATCTCACAAATGATTCCGATTTATCTTTTCCACAATTCTTGTGCATAAGTTTGTGGATAATTTGCAAATAACAGTGCTAACTTACCTAGTTGTAATAATTTTCTCTGGATCGTTCAAATTTTAAACACACCTAATTAATCCATATTATCAATATGTTATTATTTTTATGTTAGATGACATGAACTTAGCTCTAATATGATTAGATTTCTCAGAATGAAATGTGGATCATTTTCCTTGTCAAGAAATATTTGAATTTTTTGTGCTCAACGGTAATGATGATCAGCTCTATGAATATTAAAGTTATTCTATTAGTAGGAAAAAAAGATAAATTTTTTGTTTGATCTGGTAGATCCAATACTTTTCGAACCTAGGTATATATTCCAATAAGATGGCAAAAGATATAGCAAACAGCCAGAAAGTAGAGATCGAGTGGAGTTATACACCTGAAGAATACTTTGAAGATAGAATTCTCTTAGAGCAAAACGGATCTCAACAGGGTGAATGTCGAGGCTTCTAAAGACCGCAGCTATCCAGAATCTAAATATTCTCCAAATCACACCCCCTCCCCACCTCCACGCTCGGAATGAGTTTGGTAGAAACAAGAGTAACCGGCTGTTTCAGATTGACAAAGCAAGAAAACTGCCCCATCAAATGTAGCTCATTCTCGGAATTAGTTCGGTTTACCCCAAGCGCATCAATAGCCACAGAAAAACAACTTAAGATTCTTCGTCTATCTGCAGACATCAACCACTGAGCGCCGGACTGTTAATCCAGAGGTGACAGACTCGAACCCTGATCGGGGAGTTTTCTACACATAACACTTTGTTCCATAACGATATTATTGATATGTGCTGATGCGTGTGCCGGAGTGGCCGCCGGACTTCGACTCTCGCTTCCGCTGTGCACTCCATAATTGTCGTCTCTTGGTTGACAATTTAGCCTATTTGTACCCAGAATGTCATGACTTAGCTTGCGGATTTAGGTTTGTTCATAATAACAATGATAGTTGCTGTTGGAATGAATCCATCAATCTGCTCTGTAAAATCAAGTGCTTCCAATCCATATAAAAATCCACTAGTTCCAAACATGGCGGCACAAAGTGCACAGCCTACAATCTCTCCACCAAAAGGAATTATGAATAAATGTTCACCCTAATGTTAGATCGAGTAAATCATAGATTATGCATACAGTGGGCTTGAATCCTCCCATAGCTCATGGATTCCTGTTGGTTAGATAGTTATTCATAGTTATATGAAAGTTCTTATTTAATGCATCAAATATGCAGTGTTTTGATGTGTTCCAAGTGAGGGGGCGACTGGTCTAAGGTTTTTCCTGATTATTAGAACCATCATTTGAGGATGACATGGAGCATTGTTCTGGTTCCTTCATATACTTTGCTATGAACAGGCTTTGCGCGATGACAAACGTCAGCATCAATCCAGTAGTCCCAAATAATTTGAAATTAACCCAGGTGTCGGTGGCGAAGTTGAATGCCACATAAAGGTTGGCGATGCCCAATGCGGCGAAAAATCCGGCCCAAGCATGGTTAAGGATTCGCCACACCGGGTCTGGCAGGGTGATCTGCTGTCCCATGATGGATCGTATCAAGTTCTTGTTCCAGAACAGTGCAGCCAGAGACAGAACGGCGGCAAATGACCAGTAAAGCACTGATGGTTTCCACTTTATAAAAGTCTCATCTTGCAGAATCAATGTTGCACTGCCGAAGATGACAATGATCACGAGACTAATCCATAGCATATTGTCGACTTTGCGGTGACGGAACCATACCCAGCTAATTTGCGCAAAAGTTGCAGCAATGGCTACCGCGGTTGCAGCGTAAATGCCATAGTTTTTAAAAGTGACGAAAAATAGGATTATCGGAAAAAGATCAAAAATAAATTTCATAAAATGATGTAAGTAGTATTGTTGATTGAATAATTATCGCAGTTGTTACGGTAGTCGTTATACCTTTTATTATGTCTTGCAGTATTCTAGTCGAGCTTGAGTGCGCTTACGGTATGATAATGTTGTCACTTGGTGTGTTGAATCCACTAAATCATACTTATTCATGAGACACTCAATTCAAACATATGGCAATTACTGTAATCAATTAACTGATAAGAATCTATGACTACTCATACTTACACCACGTCCGTACCTGTTTTCAAACAGCTATTGAACAGCCTTAACGCTATTTTGACCAAGGCTGAGGCATATGCCGCTGAGAAAAAATTTGAACCGAAAGTATTGCTAGATGCTCGGTTGTTTCCTGATATGTTCCCTTTAATCCGCCAAGTGCAAGTTGCTGCTGATTTCGCCAAGAGCGTGTCAGCGCGGCTGGCAGGTGTTGAAGTGCCGGTATATGAAGACGACGAACAGACCTTCGCCGATTTGCAGGCACGAATTGGCAAAACCTTGTCGTTTATCGAGAGCCTAACACCCGCGCAATTCGAGGGCAGTGAAACGCGTGAAATCATATTACGCCCAGGCACACCGAAAGAGAAAAAAATGGTTGGACACACTTATCTTTACCACTACGGGTTACCGCAATTTTTCTTCCATGTCACCACTGCCTATGCGATTTTGCGACACAATGGTCTGGAAGTCGGCAAAGGCGATTTTATGGGTGCCTACTAAGGCTGTTAATCAGGAAAATAAAGACTTGGTATCTCAAACTTATCTTGATTCCTGATGATAGCTTTTTGGAGAAAGATCACAACGAGAAATTCCATTGAATAACCCATGAATCCGGGATAGTTATTCCGGTTTGCTTGCTGAAAGGAATGATAAACAAAGAGTCCATATGGTTACCGAGGAAACTCCACCTCAATACCACTGAATACGTGATCACTTACCTCGGTGGGTGAGGATGTCAGGTTCATAGTTGTCTATCTTCTGCATAATTTTTTCAACAATAATAAGTGAATCTGTTTGTTGCTTAACCTATGTAACCTATGAGCTCCGTATTTGAGAGCACACCTCGATATGATGTATTTATGTTTGTGCTGGAGCTTGAAGTGATCACTTATGTCAGTTTGATAGTTGATCAATCGATAGTGCGGCGGACTGTTAATCCGGAGGTCGCCAGTTCGAATCTGGCACGGCCTACAAATAGAACAAGGGGTTAGTTAAACGCTAACCCCTTGTTTCTTTCCTGAAAAAATGTCACCAATATGTCACCGGGGAAAATCAACGATTTGATATATTTTGGGCTGATACGACGGAAAGACTGGATTATCTGTAGCCCGCACAATTTTCGCAACGATACTATGCTAATTCTACTCGCTGCTTAAACCAATGGACTCCATTTTTGACAGCACACCTCAAGCGCTACATTGTCTAATATTGGCTGTCAGTAACTTTTCATCAGCAATCAAAAAAATTCTAATTTACTGTAGCTCTACAAATCAACGATATCCACTATAACCGACGCCGGTTTGTGAAAACGTTTTGTACTGGGCGAATCGTAACCGATCATCAAGCGTTTCTTATCAAACAAACTAATCGCTTCGGCATGATCAGCGCCTGCCTCAACCTGCTTCCAGGTTGAGCTTGGGGATTGTTGCACAAGCACATTTTCTGAACGCCAGATGAACTTCTCTTCATCACCCCTCATTTTTCCAAATGCCTTGATCGCTGCTTTCCATCGAAAAACTAATGGTGGCGAGTCAAGACCTGTAGTTGGGCCGGCAAGAACTAAAAGATCATCACCATCCCAGCACAAATCACGAACCCCATGCCCAGCCAGATCCAAAAAATGGCGACGATATTTAAGCCCCGTGGGACCAATTTTTGTCAGTTGCAACGGATCGGCTTTCGTATTAGGTGAATCAATCCGCTCCGGTGCTAATTCAAGAACAGTTGCGATTCCTCGTAGCACTGGCCCGCGCATTCCTACAAGCACTCTTCCATTGGGCACACATGCTAAGCCCTCAATATCAATGCCATTATCCTTGCCAGGAATTCCACCATTTTTGTCACAAAAACGAGTGAATAGCGTATCGCGTCTAATCTCGTCCAGCAGTTCGCTTGTGGTTGCATCACATCTAAGCTGAGCTGCACGTGTGTTGTTAGCACCCTTATTCAGAGAAAGCCGGAACTGATTATTTTTGTTTTTATGCAGGAACATGCAACCTAGAAAAAATCGATTTGCATCTGGTTTCACTTTACCAAGTAGTTCCAAATTCTTCTTTGTATCAAACATTGCATTTGCCTTACCGCGTTTCAGACTATGCGATCCAACCATCCATAAGAGCTGATTTGTATAGTCAAAATCCATCCCTTCAAGATCAACTTCCATCACCTGTATTGCCTGTTCTTTTTGTGGCGGGATTGGAAAATCAAACCAATTACTCAAATTGACCAATTCCTTGAGCTTAAAACAAGTACCATCATCAAATTCTTTAAGTCTGGCTAGATCGCCCCCTTCGTCGCCTGCTGCGAAAATCGAATCCCCCAAACGTACAAACGCAGACAGAGATTTCGATATTCCTTCCCCTTCTTTCTCAAATTCAAGCTTGATTTTTTTCATTGATTCACTCCAGTAAAAACTTACTTAACGAACAAGACAGTCTTCGCAGCTATAGTCAAATCTGGTGTAAAGAGAATCAAGAGGCATTCTGTTTCTGATCGCCTATATAGTTTTTAATGCCGTTAACGAATTTAACGCCATTGATGACGATTATACCCTCTCAACCGGAACTATTTTTTCTGTGCAGTTTGCATTAATTTAAAAGCCATAGTCAATGTTGTTATCCGGCTTCCACAATTCTTCGTTTTGGCAATTCTTAGTCTGACAGTAGCAAATACAGACTCAATCGGATTGATGGTTCTGATGTGCTGCCAGTTAGGGAATGGTTTCATCTCCCCGTCTCGCAGCTAGTGCCACTTTTGCCTAGAATCCACTGGAATATTTTGTGCGTTTCTTGCTCATGATTATGATCCACTAAAGTAATGGAATGGACGCCCACTACCCTAAATGGCAACGAGGTGCCAAAGTAGTGTTGTTTAAAACCCTGTAACTAGAGAGGAGCGTCCGACATGAAAATTACGACAATTGGAATTGATCTGGCAAAGGAAGTGTT